>DATIAR010000082.1:0-64234 GCA_035457865.1 Nitrosopumilaceae archaeon | reverse complement strand
ATCATCTTTTTGTACATTTTGTCTTCCCCATGAATATGCAACCAAGTTTATTGCTTCGGTGGTTCCTCTCACAAAGATAAGTTCCTCACGATTAACGTTGATAAATTTTGCAACTTTATCTCTAGTAAGTTCGTATGCAGCGGTTGCCTCTTCTGCAAGCTGATGTACCGCCCTGTGAATATTAGAATTGTAATTAAGATAGTAATTATGGATTGAGTCTATTACTTGAATTGGTTTTTGTGTTGTAGCTGCATTATCAAAATATACAAGAGGTTTGTTGCTGTGAACTTTGCGTTGTAGAATTGGAAAATCCCTTCGAATATTTTCAATATTTATTGTGCTGGTTTGCAAGATTTAATCAACCTCAACATAGATTTCATTTTGTTCTATTTTAACATTGTAGGTTCTAAGTGGTTTTTCTGCTGGAGTATTTTGTGGCATTCCAGTTTCAAGATTAAAAACGGAGAGATGGAGCGGACAAGTGATGCCTTCCTCAGTTAGGATTCCATTAGAAAGATCAGCTTCTGCATGTGTACATATTCTATCAGTTGCATAGATTTTTCCATTCAAATTTGCTAAAAGAATTTTCTTGTTATCATAATCAAAACCAAACAATTCGCCTTTACCAAGTTTTTGAATACCACATGCCTTTATCCATTCTGACAAAAGACTCACCTGTATTTGTAGTGACTTTCAAAGATGTCAGTTTCACGATATCTTGTTTCTTCTACTTCAAGTATTGCCTTTAGTTTTTCATCTGTTTTTATGGTAAGATCACGGCCAAGCCATTTGGAATCTATTAGATAATTTATCCAAGCTCTTATCTGGTAGGACATCTTTCTTGAGAGTGGTTCAAGGAATCCTTCCACAATGATCTTTTGAGATTCTGATCTATCAAGACATCTAGAAGCAAGATAGAACATTTGTTCATCATCAAGTTGTGCAACTGATGCAGCGTGTGTTGCTTTTACATCATTGGTAAATATTTCAAGTCCAGGTATGGAATCGGATTTGGCCCCTTTGTCAAGCAAGATGGAGTGCCCCGCTAAATATGATTCTGCATGGTTAGCGTGTTCTTCAATTCGTATCATTCCCTTAAACAGAGATTTTGATGTGTCTTTTAGAACAGACTTTTCTAGAACTCTGCCAGTAGTAGATGGTGCCATGTGGATAAGATTCGATGTAATATCAAATGATTGATTTTTGTTCCCAAAGACAACTTCAGTATCATTTGCAGTAGCACCGATTTCTTTTAGATAATTGTCAATTTTGTATCTTGAAAGCTGCGCTCCAAATAATCCTAGATACCAATTCATTCTAGCATCACGTGAGATGTTTCCTACTCTTGTGGAAAAGTTAATTGCGTTTTGAGCCATGGCCTGTAGTGTAACAATGTCAAGTTCACCATTTTGTTGTGCGCTGACATCTAATAGTTCAAGATACGCCTGTTGTTTTGTGTTATTTGGTGCATAAAGTTCCTGAACTATAGTAGCTTTACTGTTTTCTTCACCTATTACGATATTGCGTGAAATAGTGGATGTACCGTCAACAGAAAGTGATGAGATTGCATGTATTGGTTTTTCTAAAATTAAATTTTGTGGGATGTAAATAAAGAAGCCAGAGTTGAAAAATGCATTGTTCAACGCAATAAACTTGTCTTTTTTAGGATCTGTTAATTCAAGGGATTTTTTGATTTTATCACCATGTTCTTTGATTGCTTCCTGAATTGAGCATATGATTAGACCTTTTGATTTCAGATCAGATGGGAGATTTATTTTGTGAATGTTGGTACCGATCTGTATTACGCTTGCGTTATCTGAGATCTCAGACATTCTATCTTTTACGAGATCTGGAATTGTACTATCTGAACTTAATGAAAAGAAAATTTGATCGTGATCCATCTTGTTTGCATCAGAATACTTGTTGTAAAGTGGAGACACCTCTGCAGGGAGTTCTTTGTAAATTGCAAAAGAATTTTTCCTATAATCTTTAAGCCACGTTGGCTCATTGTTTGCAGCTGAAATTTCGTCTATATGATTTGAGTCAAGTTTGGATAAAATAAAAGAAGTCATGTCATGTCAGATAAGAAGGGGCGCAGTCTAACCGACTGAGCCATCCATTTCAAGTTTTACTAATCTATTGAGTTCTACGGCATATTCCATAGGGAGTTCTTTGGTAAACGGTTCGATGAATCCATTTACAATTAGAGTTAATGCATCTTCTTCGGAAAATCCTCTACTCATAAGATAGAAGATCTGCTCGTCTCCTATCTTTCCTACAGTTGCCTCGTGAGTAACTGTAGCGTCTTCTTGGTTTATCTCCATGTATGGATAGGTATCTGTCTTTGAAATATCATCTAAAAGTAATGCATCACATCTTACAGAAGCCTTGACGTTTGTTGCACCTTTTGCAACATGCAATAGACCTCTGTATGTTGTTCTTCCATTGCCCCTACTTACTGATTTTGATGTAACTCTTGATGTAGTGTTAGGTGCCAAATGTACCATTTTTGCACCAGTATCTTGGTGCTGGTTCTTTCCTGCAAATGCAATAGACAATGTTTCTCCATGTGCTCTTTCTCCCAGCATGTAAATTCCAGGATATTTCATTGTTAGTTTACTACCAATATTTCCGTCAATCCATTCTACTCTTGCACCTTCATAAGCATAGGCTCGCTTTGTAACTAGATTGTAAACATCATTACTCCAGTTTTGGATTGTTGTATATCTTAGCTTTGCATTCTTTAATGCTATAAGCTCGACTACAGCAGAGTGGAGTGATTCAGAAGAATAGACTGGTGCAGTACATCCTTCTATGTAATGTACTTCAGATCCCTCATCTGCAATAATTAGAGTTCTTTCAAATTGTCCAATGTTTTCTGCATTGATTCTAAAGTATGCCTGTAATGGAAGATCCACTTTAACACCTGGTGGAACATAAATAAAAGATCCACCACTCCAGACTGCACTGTTAAGTGCAGCAAATTTGTTGTCTTCAGGAGGAATTATTTTACCAAAATATTTTCTAAAGATTTCAGGTTCTTCTTTTAGTGCACTATCCGTGTCTAAAAATTTAACGCCTTGTTTTGTCAGATCATCTCTCAAGTGATGATAAACAACTTCTGATTCATATTGAGCACCAACACCCGCAAGGAATTTTTTCTCTGCTTCTGGAATTCCTAACTTGTCAAAAGTATTTTTAACATCAGCTGGTACATCATCCCAACTTTTTTCTGTCTTCTCGGAAGCCTTTGCATAATAATAGATGTTGTTAAAGTCAATTTTTCCCAGATCCCCACCCCAATTTGGCATTGGTTTTTTCATGAAAACATCATACGCACGCAGCCTAAAATCAAGCATCCATTGAGGTTCACCTTTTAATCTACTGATTTCTTCAATCGTTCCACGAGAAAGACCTTTTTTGCTAAGATATACATACATCTCAGTAGAGTCCTTGAAATCATATTTACTATAATCCATATTGAGGTCTTCAGTAGTCATGTGCTTCATAACCCCGTTATATTATAAATAGATTCTACAACTGCTACGAGTTGTACAGCGGAGTAGGTCAAGCTAAATAGGTCAAGCTAATTAAAACAATTTTTTATTGTATCAAATGCACCCGAAACTGTATGAACGTCTGCAATAATTGGAGCTAGACCGAATTTTTTTAATTCGTCTGCAGTAAATGGTCCTATTGCAACTATTTTTATTTTTTGTAAATTTTCTAACAAAATTTTTTTCTCAGAATCCATTAACATTATTTCAAAAAAGGCATTTACTGATGATGCACTTGTAAATACTATCCCGTCAATTTTATGGTTTGAAAAAAGTACACGAAATTCATTCCATTGCGAGGTGTCCCTGAAAGAGCAAACATCATACAGATGAATTTCTTTTACTTGTAGTCCAATTTTTTCTAAAAGTTGTGCAAGAAATGGAGTGGATGCACCACTTCTTGGGATTATTACTTTTTTTCCTTCCGCACTTAACCTTGTAAAAACTTCACCGACTCCTACTGATGAGTATCTTTTTTGTGGTATATGAGTTACTCTAATTCCTTCTTTTTCAAGAGCAGTTTTTGTTTTTGGTCCAACTGCTATCACAGTAGTATTGGCAATTGCAAGTTGGAGTTTTTCAAACTTGGAAAGTTTTCTTGCCGTATCAAATAAGAGTTTAACCGCTTTTGAGCTCATAAATACAGAATAATCAGGGTTATCATCTTTTATAGAGTTTAGAAACTCTTCTACTATTTTTTCCCCTTTGCTTACCAGCTCTATGGTGGGAAGCGGTATAGGTTTTGCGTTTTCCGTTGTTATCAAGTGTATGAATTCTTCTGAATCTTCTTTAGATCGAGTTATTGCAATGGTTTTTCCAGCCATCATTTTCTCCAACCTACGATTTCTGACAAATTCACTACCTTGCCTACTACAATTATCGAAGGCGGTTTAATCTTTGCTTGACGCACTTTTTTTGATATATTGGAAATATTTCCTTTTATCATTCGGTGTTTTGTGGTAGTACCGTTTTGAATTACAGCAACAGGCGTCTTCTTGTTTAACCCGCCCAAGACAAGATCCTTGCAGATTTTTTCTAATCTTGAAAGACCCATCATAATTACTATTGTATCTACAGAAGTGGCAAGCTTTTTCCATTTTACTGATTTTTTTGTTTTTTTAGCGTCTTCGTGACCTGTTACAAACGCAACCGAAGATGCATAATCTCTATGGGTGAGTGGTATTCCAGAATATTCTGCGGAACCAATTCCAGACGTTATACCTGGAATCACTTCAAATTTTATTTTGTTTGCTTGAAGAAATTCTGCTTCTTCTCCACCTCTTCCAAAGATAAATGGATCACCACCTTTGAGTCTAATAATATTTTTTTTCTTTTTTGCTAATTTTATCATTAGTGCATTTGTTATGTTTTGATGTTTGTAATCATCTCCAACGTTTCTCCCTACGTAAATTTTTTCAGCTCTCTTAGGGATCATAGCCAAGGTTTCCTTGCTTATCAATCGATCATAAAGTACAACATCTGCCTTTTTGATTATCTCTATAGCTTTTAAGGTAATAAGTTTAGGATCGCCAGGTCCTGCTCCAACTATGTAGACTTTTCCGCTCATTTTTTATTCCATTCCTCTACTTTTTCTCTCCAGTTTTTTGCAAGTTCTGCTACTCCTTTTTTTGCAAGCTCTGTTGCAGCTTGTCTTCCAAGTTCAATTGCTTGTACAAAGTCTCCTCTGTTTTCCACATTAATGGATTTGCTACCATCAACAGAATATACTATAACATTGAGAATCAGTTCGTTGCCCTTTTTCTCTGCATATGCACCAACTGGGAATCTACAACCCGAATCTACAAAAATGGAAAGCGACCTTTCAGCTTCTATTGCATACCTAGAATCAAGATCTTCTATTTTTTTTAATATTTCAATTAAAGCATGATTGTCTTTTCTTGAGACTAGGGCGATGGCACCTTGCCCTGGGGAGGGTGGAAAACTCTTCGTAGAGAGCTTTTCAAACTTTACATCGAGCCCAAGCCTTGAAATTCCTGCTTGAGCAAGAACGACTGCATCAAACTCTCCTTGTTCTACTTTTCTTATTCTTGTTTCTATATTTCCTCTTATTGGTTTTACTATAAGATCAGGCCTTATTCTCCATATCTGTACTGCTCGGCGCAAACTACTTGTTCCAACCTTTGCTCCCTTTTTTATTGTCAGAAGTGTGCTACCGTCTCTTGAGATAAAGACGTCATTTGCATCTTCTCTTTTTGGTATGCATGCCAAAACAAGATCATTAGGTAGCTCTGATGGTACATCTTTTAAACTGTGAACCGCAAAGTCAACTTTTCTTTCGGTAACGGCACGGTCAATTTCTTTTTCAAATATCCCTTTTTGATTTATTGTAAAAAGTGGTCGTGCATCTGTATCGCCTTTAGTTTTTATTGTAACAATTTCAAATTCAGTCTCAGGTGATCTTTTTTTCAGCTCTGAAATAATCCAATTTGTCTGCGCAAGTGAGAGCAGACTTCCTCTGGTGCCTATTTTATACTTCAATTCTTCACCGCTTTAAGGGATCTGCCAAATGCTTCTATTGTTTTATGCAGGTCATCTAGTGTGTTGGCATCAGACAGGAATATAGTTTCAAATTGAGATGGTGCTATAAAGATACCATTTTGTAATAATGATTTGAATAATTTGTTGAATTTTTTTGCATCAGCTTTTTTGGCTGAATCATAGTCTGTTACGGCAGTATTGGTAAAAAAGATCTGAAACATGGAACTGATAGAATTGACCTGATGCGGAATATTCATATCATTTGCTAAATCCCGTATAGCTCTTACAAGTATAGTACAAAGTATGTCAAGCTTTGGATAGAGTTTGTTTTTGTATTTGTTTATGGTTTTGATAGAAGCTATTGCTGCCGCTACTGAAACGGGATTGCCTGCGTATGTGCTTGCTTGATATACTTTTCCTTCCGGGACAAGTTTATTCATGATATCTTTTCTTCCACCTACTGCAGCAATTACAAACCCGTTTCCAAGTGCTTTCCCAAGTGTCACAATGTCAGGTTTTATGGAAAAATACTGTTGTGCTCCACCAGGTGACATTCTAAATCCTGTCACAACTTCATCGAAAATTAGTGGCACATCATGTTCCTTTGTTATTTTCCTAATGTCAGAAAGAAAGTTTTTTTGCGGTAAAACAAGACCCATGTTTGCTAAGACTGGTTCTACAATTACACCCGCGATATCTTTTTGTTTTACAAGAACAGAATCTAGTTCTTGTGAGTTGTTATATTGTATTACAAGTGTGTTTTTGGAAACTTCATCTAATCCGCCTTCTGAAATAGAAATTCCATTATGTGCTGCTCCTGAACCTGCTTTTACAAGGACATAATCATATGCACCATGGTAACAGCCCTCAAATTTTATGATCTTTTTCTTTTTCGTAAAACCACGTGCAAGTCTTATTGCAGTCATTGTTGCTTCAGCTCCTGTATTTACAAGTCTAGTTTTTTCCATTGAGGGATAATTTTCTCTAATCAATTCAGATAATTCTACTTCAAGGTCGGTTGGTGCACAATATAGCGTACCTTTGTTTAATTGTGATAAAACAGCGTCAACAATTTCTTTTCTTCTATGTCCCAAAAGCAATGCACCATAGCCATTACAAAAATCAAGATAATGTTTACCATCAAGATCCCATATTGTATTTCCCTTTGCTTTTTTTACAAAGAATGGATACGGATCATAAAATCTTACAGGACTATTTATTCCAGATGGAATAACCTTTTTTGCACGCAAAAAGAGGTTTTTGGAATTTGACATTGAATATCCGTAGTTCAGATATTATTATAATCTATGCTAGAAATTCCTCTTTGTATTAAAATATATTTTTGATTAGATTAAATGGTTAGAGTTTTCCTGTTTCACATTTGGTTATTAGATCATCATTAGTATTTTCACCAGCGTTACAAGAGTCATGATCATCTCCACCATCGATAATATCAAATCCAGAGTTACCGTTTATCTTGTCTTCTCCAGATCCACCTCGAATAATGTCGTTACCATTATCTGCAGCGATCTTGTCTTCGCCATCATTTCCAAATACAATGTCATCTCCTTCTCCTGCAATGATACAATCATCGCCTTCTTCTCCTGTAATAATATCATTACCTTCTAGACCAAATATCAAATCAGCCAAGTTTGTACCTGTCAAAACATCATCCTGCTGCCCACCAATTATCAAATTAAATGATGACACCGGTTTGCCGCATGCTTGAACAGTTATAGTCTGCTTTAGATTTTCCGAATTTCCAAATTGATCCGTTGCAGTCCATGTGACTATGGTTTCTCCAAGTGGAAAGACAGATGGCGCATTGTTTGTTATTGTTGGATTTGAATCAATGATGTCTACTGCTGTTGCCGTACCAATCGGTACTATTGTTTCAAGCGACGTTGCATCTATTGTGAGATCATCTGGCACCGTTAATTTTGGTCCTGTAGTATCAATCACTGTTATCTTTTGTGTTACAGTTGCAGAGTTTCCTGAAGGATCTGTTGCAGTCCATGTGATTATGGTTTCTCCAAATGAAAAAGTATCTGGCCCATCATTTGTAATTGAATCTATTCCCATAATGTCCTTTGCTGTTGCCGTACCAATAGATATCATATTACTTGTCAGAGATGTTGCTTCTAGAGTAACATCTGCGGGTGCAGATATTTTTGGAGAGGTTGTATCAATCACTGTTACGGTCTGAGTATCGCTTGCGGAGTTTCCTGATGTATCTGTTGCAGTCCATGTTACTGTTGTCTTACCAAATGCAAATGCTGTCGGCGCATCATTTGTGATAGTATCTATACCTGTAGCATCAGAGGCTGTAGCATTGCCAAGTATTACAAAGTTTTGCAGCGGATCCGTTGCTTCAACAGAAATATCTTCTGGCGACAAAATCGATGGTTTAGTGGTATCTACAACTGTTACTGTTTGTGATGCAGTAGATATATTTCCAGCTGCATCAGTTGCAGTCCAAGCTACCATGGTGTTACCTACTTCAAAGACTGTTGGTGCATCATTTGTAATTGCTATTACACCAACATTATCATTTGCGGATGCATCTCCAAGAGATACCACGTTATTATCTAGAGATAATGCTTCGATTGTTACATCATCTGGTATCACTATTGTAGGTGCAGTAGTATCTACGACTGTAACTTTTTGGGTACTAGAGATAGAATTACCTGACTGATCTGTTGCAGTCCATGTGACTGTGGTTTCTCCAAGTGGAAAGGCAGAGGGGGCATCGTTTGTAATAGATGAAACGCGTATCAAGTCAATTGCAGTTGCTTGTCCTATCTCAACAGGATTGTTCGTTGCAGACACTGCTTCAAATACTACATCAGCGGGCACTGTCAATATTGGAGATGTAGTATCAACTACAGTAATTTTTTGAATTGCAGAATAAGAAAGTCCTGAAACATCAGTTGCAGTCCATGTGATAGATGTCAATCCGAGTGAAAATACATCTGTTGCATCATTTGTAATTGATTGAATGCCAACCAGATCCGATGCTTTGGCTTCGCCAATGTTTACAATGTTTGCTGATTCGCTTGTGGCTTCAACAGTAATACTCTCAGGAACTTTTAGAATTGGAGGCGCGGTATCTTTTATCATCACCTTTTGTGTTGCGATTGCAACTAGACCTGTTGTATCTGTTGCAGTCCATGTAACTATTGTTTCACCTACTGGAAATACAGCAGGTGCATCATTTGTAATTGATTCAATACCAACAAAGTCTGCAGCTGTTGCTTGACCTAGTGTTATTGTATTTTCTGTTGCAGAAGTTGCTTCTGCTTCAACATCATCCGGAGCAACTATTGTAGGAGTCGTAGTATCTACTATCGTAATCTTTTGTATTCCTATTGCGCTATTACCAGCTGCATCTGTTGCAGTCCATGTGACTATGGTTTCTCCAAGTGGAAAGACAGATGGCGCATTGTTTGTTATTGTTGGATTTGAATCAATGATGTCAGTTCCGCTAGCTATACCTATTGAAACAATATTTTCTGTGGGAGATAAAGCCTCAAAAACGATATCATCTGGCACAGTTATAGCCGGTGCAGTCGTATCAACTACTGTTATTTTTTGAGTAGCGTGAGCAGAATTACCTGACTGATCTGTTGCAGTCCATGTGACTGTGGTTTCTCCAAGTGGAAAGGCAGAGGGGGCATCGTTTGTAATAGACGATATTCCTGTGATATCGCTTGCATTAGCTTCTCCAATGAAAATAGTATTTCCAGATAAGCTTGCGGCTTCTACTGTAATATCAGATGGAGCTGTAATCATTGGACTTGTGGTGTCTCTTACTGTAATGGTTTGAGTAGCATTGACAATATTTCCTGAAGTATCTTTTGCTGTCCATGTTACTGTGGTAAGACCAATTGGAAATGCATCTGGTGAGTTGTTTGTAACAGAATCTACCCCTATAGTATCAAATGCAGTTGCATCTCCAATCTGTACTATATTTAATGTTGGATCTGTTGCTTCGGAAACAACGTCTTTTGGTACTGTAAGTTGCGGAGGAGTGGTATCTACTATTGTTATTGTTTGATTCGCAGAGACTGAATTTCCAGAGATGTCTACTGCCATCCATGTTACAACAGTTTTGCCAAAAACAAAGTCAGAGGGAGCATTGTTCGATACAGACAAAATTCCAATAGCATCTTGTGCAGTTGCTTCTCCTATAGAAACTACATTATGATCTGGACTTGAAGCTTCTATTGTAACATCTGTTGGAGGAATAAGGATTGGAGATGTGGTATCAACTACAGTAATTTTTTGTGTTGCTACTGACCAGTAACCACCGGTATCAGTAGCATTCCATGTGACTATGGTTTCTCCAAGTGGAAAGACAGATGGCGCATTGTTTGTTATTGTAACGTATTGAATATCAGATGCTATTGCTTGACCTATTGATACAGCGTTCTCAGTTGGTGAAATTGCTTCAAATACTACATCGGATGGTGGAGTTATAGTCGGCGCAGTTGTATCAACTACTTTGACTGTTTGTGTATCCGTTGCAACATTTCCAGCCGCATCAGTTGCGGTCCATGTAATTATTGTTGTGCCAAGTGGAAATACTGAAAGCCCATCATTTATGATTGATTTAATTTCACCGTTATCAGTTACGGTTGCATCTCCTAAAACTACATTGTTATCGGAAGCACTTGTGGCTTCAATTGTAATATTAGATGGTGCACTGATCTTTGGTTTAGTTGTGTCCTGAACCGTAATAACTTGTTTTGAGCTTGCACTATTACCAGCTGCATCAGTTGCTGTCCATGTAACTATGGTATCACCGATCTTAAAGAAGGGTGGAGCATCATTTGTGACTGCAGCAACACCAACGGTATCAGATGTAGATGGATTGCCTAGTTCGACAGAATTACTGTCAGGATTTGAAGCCTCAACAGTCACAGAAGGTGGTGCGGCAATAACTGGTGATGTCGTATCAACAACAGTGACGGTCTGTGTTGCCTTGGCAACATTTCCAGCTGCATCAGTTGCTGTCCATGTTACTACAGTAGCACCGAGGGGAAATTTTGCCGGACCGTTATTTACAAGGGAGGCTATTCCACTGGCATCAGTCGCAGTTGCCTGTCCTATGGAAATAGTGCTTAAGATTCCATTTGCCTCAACTGTGATATCAGAAGGTGCTGTGATTACTGGATTTGTTTTATCATTTGGTAAAGGCGATAGCTGTACAGGTGAACTTTCAGTTGTTGATTGTGATGTTTTACCAAATTTCTGAATTCTATGATTACTACTATCTACAACAAAGACATTTCCCGTTGAATCAACAACTGCGTCTTTTGGATTATTAAAATTACCATTTGTTATTCCCAGACTTCCCCATGAAGCAAGAGAATTTCCATCTTTGTCAATTTTAACAATTCGGTTGTTACCAGTATCTGCTACATAGATATTACCAGAAGAATCAACATCCAATCCTTGTGGATACCTTAAACTGTTACCAGAAGATACATCAAAACTTTTAAGAAAAACTCCATCTAATGTGAATTTTTGAATTCTGTTATTACCAGAATCTGATACATATACACTTCCTTGTGAATCTGCAGATACACCACGTGGATTAAGAAATTGTCCGTTACCAAGTCCGCTACTCCCCAAAGACAATAAAAATTTTCCATCTGGTGAAAATTTCTGGATTCTGCTATTTCCAGTGTCTGCTACATATACATCACCATTAGGATCAACGGCAATGTTTTGTGGTAACAAAAATTGACCAGATTCAGTTCCTTTGCTTCCCCACTGGGTAATGTATTTCCCAGATGTATCAAACTTTTGAACACGGTTTAATTCGTTGTCAACAACATAAACAAAGTCTTTTCCAATTGCAATTCCTGCAGGAACTTGGAATTGCCCATTTCCAGAACCCTTTACTCCCCAAGTATGTAAAAAGTTTCCATCACTATCAAACTTTTGGATTCTTCTGTTTCCGTAATCTGTAACATAGACATTTCCTGCAGAATCTAATGCCAAGTCTTGAGGAAAGGAGAAAAGTCCAGTGGTCTGAAGTCCTTCAGAACCCCATTGTCTTATGTAAGAAGGTGCCGTTTCAGCGCCAATATATGGAATAATTGTACTATACACTAGACTAGCTATAATCCCAAATACTACTAGGGGAAGCCTCTTCAACTGTCATTGATTCAAAAATACCAAAAAGATCTCAAGAGTTAGGAATTGTTTGGGTTTTTGTCAATTTTTGGTGGGTTTAGAAGGGTTTGTTGACTTCTCTTGTAAAAACATAGCTTGCTAGAGCCACCATTATAATAACAAACCCAGAAATTACTGCAAGATCTAGAACCACAGAAACTGGTTGGGTGGTTCCAGTCATCATCCCTCTAATCAATAATACAGAATAGGTAACTGGATTTAGCTTTGCAACAACTGCTAACCAATCTGGAACAAGTTCAAGTGGAAAGAGTGCTGGACTTAACATAAAAAGGGGCATACCAAGAAAATTGACTATTCCCCAAAATGTCTCCTGTGATTTAGCAGTAGCTGCTACTACAACAGAAATCCCAGAAAATCCAAGTGAAAACAAGATCACAATCAACATTATGGGGACAATCATCAAAGGATTCACAAAATTTACACCTATTGCAAGCGCAATTCCTAAAATCAAACTTGCTTGTAATGCGGAAACCAAAGAAATGGCTAACATCTTACCAAGTGCAATCGATGATCTAGAAATCGGTGATGTCAATGCCTTGTTCATAAAACCATATCTTCTATCCCAAAGTGTGTTTACTCCACCAAATATGCTTGTAAAAATAGCAGTAAGAATTATGACACCTGGTGTCATGAATTCGATGTATGATAGATCATAGCCAACAGATTTTATCAACGGTTGTGTTCCTGCAAAAGTATTTCCAATAACTATGATCCAAATTGCTGGTTGGATCAATCTTATTAAAACTCCGCTACGTGATTTTCTGTATCGTTTCATTTCACGCCAGAAAATCGTATACGTGTCTGAGATGATCATGCTCTTAGTCTCCTCATCTTTTCACGTTCTTTTTTATTGTTATAGCCTCCGTTTTCGTCACGAAGTTCTTTTCCAGTATATGAAAGGAAGACATCGTCAAGGGTTGGTTTTGTAAGTGAGATTGATTCTATTTTTATTCCAACCTTAGCTGAGAGTTCGAATATTTTTGGCATTACTTGGTTTCCATTGGTTGAAAATACAGTTACATCCTCTCCATTTGTCTTCACGTCTTTTACAAGTTGGATTTTTTGAATTTCAGAAATGAAGCTTTCTAATTTTGTATCAGAATCAATCTCAAAGACAATAACATCGTTACCAAGTGCGTTTTTGAGTGAGATCGGTGAATTAGTAACTTTGATCTTTCCACGATCTATTATTGAGATATTATCGCAAAGTCTGTCAGCTTCCTCCATATAATGCGTTGTAAGGAATATTGACATGTCGTATTCTTTATGGATTTTTCTGATATATTCCCAAATTTTGTATCTTGTTTGGATATCAAGTCCTAGCGTTGGTTCATCCAAAAACAGTACTTTTGGCCTGTGCAACAACCCCCCAGCAATGTCAAGTCTTTTTCTCATTCCCCCCGAATAGACATTTACAGAATCATGCTGTCTATCTGAAAGTTCGACTAGATTGAGGATCTCATCTATTCTACTTTTTATAAGATCTTTTTGAAGATGGTTTAGTCTAGCTTGCAATTCAAGGTTTTCCCTTCCAGTAAGATATTCATCAACTGTAGAATCTTGTTGTACATATCCTATCATTTCTCTGACTTTTTTTGCTTGTAATACAACATCATAACCGGCAACATGTGCTGTTCCCAATGTTGGCTTTAGCAATGTTGTTAAAATCATAATAGTGGTACTTTTCCCAGCTCCGTTTGGACCCAAAAAACCAAAGATCTCTCCATCATCTACTTTAATGGAAACATCATCTACTGCTTTTAATCCATTTTCATAAATTTTCGAAAGAGACTTTGTTTCTATAGAATACAATAAGAAAAGGGGATTTTTTGTATTATAAATTGTTAACAGAATAAAAAATAGAAGAGTTTACTCTTTGTACTCGTCTTTTGTGAGTCGTAAAATTACTTTTTCGCCTATTCCCCAAATCTCGCTTTTAGGGAACATTCGTTTGCCAAAGAGTCCTTCGGTGACTTCAATTGATACTAGCTCATTTGTGTCAGGTTCATGGTGCAACTTCTTTATCTTGCCTATCTTTTTGCCATCAATATCTACAACAGGGATATCGCATCTTATTGGTGGTGTCGAAAGCAAGACTGACTCCTCTGTGAACCTGTCGATATAATCTCTTGACAGATCATAGTCTTTATGAAATCCTGCACTGACAGTTATCCCAGTCACTTCAAGTGTGTTCTGGTTTATGTGTATGTGTTTTATCTTGCCATATTGTATTCCTTCCCTGTCTATGACTGTTTTTCCTGAGAACTCGTCAGCTGTTATCAAATTTCTGACTTCTTTCAATCTTGTTGCCATGAACCAGAATTTAGCTTTTGGTTTATTGTATAATGTATCAGAGTTTTCAATCCAAGGGGTTAAATTATTTAGAACAAGACAAGAACTGTGAACCTGCAAGATGGTCAAGTTTTCAATGCTAAATTAATTACAAGAGGTAGAATTAGTGGCAAACCACATGCGGTTGAGTTGAGGGCGGTATATTATAATAAGATGATATATTTTTCACGTCGAAATCCCAATAGTGATTGGTTAAGAAATGCAATTGCAATCCCAGATGTGATGCTGGAATATAATAATGAAAGTCATTTAGGAAAAGCATCATTTGTTATTGATGAAGATCTCGCAAAAAAAATATCACGTCTAAAATATTCTGATAAAAGATCAGAGGAATCAAGGGTTGTTCTACAAGTCAAATTATATGAATAATTGTTGTCATACCACGCCTTTCAACTTCTTGACCATCGATTGTTTCTGAAATTATCAGGGTAAATGATATCAAGTCACGTTGTTGGCACCCTAGGGCATTCATCTTAAGGATGATATCGAGAAAATCAAACTCTGCGTCCGATATTTTTGATTCATCAATTGTAACATCTTTCCCTGTGGTGTTAATTAAAAAACGCTTGTCTTTTTGGTGCCAACCAAGTTTAACTTTGTGTCCTTCACGCCCCATCGATTTTACATTTATGTCAATCATTTCAGGTCTTGACATAGTATAACCGGCGGTATTGTTTACAAAGACGCCAATCTGAAATGGAT
The DNA here is from genome assembly GCA_035457865.1 of Nitrosopumilaceae archaeon. Taxonomy (GTDB): domain Archaea; phylum Thermoproteota; class Nitrososphaeria; order Nitrososphaerales; family Nitrosopumilaceae; genus UBA8516. The sequence goes on along the minus strand of DATIAR010000082.1, from coordinate 48,920 downwards.
ATCCAGCGGTGCTTTCTGCCATCTTTTGGATACCATCATTCATTACTACGTCAACACCTTTTATTGTAGTAGCAACTCTGGCAATCCACTCATTTGTTCTTTCTACAGTAGCAAAAATCCTATCGCGTCGTCTTTTATCTTCTTCTACTAAAAGTTTGTAATAATCTACCCAAGCAAGATAGTCGTTGCTAATGTCTTTTATGAACTGCATGCATGTAACTTTATAATCCTCAACATTATCGGTTCTCTCGGATCCTTCATCATATGGAACACCATCTTTGTCAAGAGGAAGCACAAAGCTAAATGTTAATTGGTGTGTAAAAAAGATAACCTAATAGATATATTGTAAAATTTCAAATTTAAGATATGACTTTTAGCGCGATCATAGAAGAGTTACAAAAAGAACTGAAATCAAACATAGCGCAAATTAGATTTTTACTGACAAAATCACCCGGCATTGCTTTTACAACAATGAATGAGATTGCTACAAAGGTAGGAAAAAAATACAAAATGTCATTACTTCTAAACTTCCCACAAAGTGGAAAGATAGAAGATTACGAAGCCTATGGAACACAAGACATTAGCATGGTAATCGATATGACACGAAAGGTGTTTCCAATTAAAAGAGAAATGATAAAATTAAAGGCAAAAGAGATTTTTGGAGATATAAAAGTTGAAGATGCATACATGTATGAAGGAAAAGAAGGCGTCAAGGTTTTTTTAGAATCAGGTAGAATTGACATACTCCCCCATTCTTTGCATGTATGGTGTAAATTTGATAGAAAAGTAACAGAATTTTGTGATTGGCTTTTGATTAACTGTTATAAGCTAAATCCAGGTGTGAGTGGAGCAAGAAGCGAGATTAGCTCGTAAGAATATTGTAAATTGCCATCAATATCATAGACCTCTGCCTTTACTGGGAGAGGAAGATTATCAACAATCCAGAATTTGTTTACTTTGTTTCCTATGTTGTAAGATACCGTAAAGGCATCAACAGAGCCAAATGCGAATGAGGTCTTCCCATGTTCTGTCACAACTAGATTCTGTGTTAACGCTCCAATGAAGATAGTGTCCCAAACCGCTTTTTTGACAAGATACTTGTCTTCAAGTGCAACGTCCCTAATAGCAAAGATGGTTTCATCAAGGACTTGAAAATATGGTGTAGCATCTCCTGATACTTCTTCAAAGGTGTAAGCACTACTCAGAGATGTTTTATGATCAATTTTTTTTCCTGTAGCATTATCATCAATTTGAGCAAGGATCATTTGTTTTTTTGTTATATCATTAAAAAATTCAATCTTTACAGAAAACATCACCCCATCTGCAGATGTTACATCATAATGCATTATAGGATTGTATTCTGCACCTTTACCTATGTGCCATTTACTTGCATCTCTTGGAATTATATTTTCATCTTGCCCAGGTAATCCTATCAATATTGGATATAACAGACCTATAACTGCTGCAGAAATTAGAATGATTACGCCAATCTTTGCTTTACTATTCATTTGCGTCAAACTATTTTTTAGAATTTAGAATATGTTATGTTTTTGAATTTAGAAATTATGATACTTGCCGCAACAACTAAAACCAATATTATCATGATGCTTATTGGAAATTCGGGAATTGCAGTAGGATCGACCGTTATTGAACCAGCCATCCAAGGATGAACTTGACAGAAGTATGGGTAAGTGCCCTTTTCATTAAGCATGGTTTCAAACTTCTTTCCTGGACCAAACAGACCACTATCGAATTTACCATCAGGTCCTTTGCTTGGAGTTCCGCTAGTTACCGTGTGCGCAGCCGTGTCACTGTTAGTCCAAGTGATTGTAGAGCCTGGAGTCACATATGTATCTGCAGGTTCATAGAAAATTTCATTATCAATATTTGCTGCACCTTCTGGCATATCAATTGTAATTTTCATAGGCGGATTTGGTTTTGTCACAGGTGGTGTATCTACTGGAGTAACGGGTTCAGAACCTTTTGCAACATTGATATCAATTTTTAGGCTACCACTCTTGGTGGAATCAGGTGCTATTCCATCAGGACCAGTACCATAAACATGAATAATATAGTGAGCTATTCCCGGTGGTTCCTTTACTGTCATTTTTCTGAATTCTTTTCCAACTGGGGCAAAGAGGTGATCTTTACCTTGTTCTTGTGCAAGTGATCTTAGAAAGTTACCATCATCATCTACAACAAAGATGTCATAATGAACATCTGACTCAAACTGATTAACATCGAATGTTTTTTGAAATTCAAATGTCAATGTTATCTCACATCCACTTCTTGGTATTTCAGGCGAATAACCATATGATACAATCATACCATGCGAATCAAGATTGTCATGTCCCTGTTTGACCGAATTGTCTTTTGGACATTGTTCATCTGTGGTGACTATAGTAGCGGACACATCAAAAAAGTCAGGCGGAGTTGCAGTATTTCCATACTCTAATAGTTCAAATTGAAACAGAGTTGGAATAGTTCCGCTACTTACATCAACAAAAGTAAGGGCCTTAATTGGAAATGGGAAATTATCTTTTACCCAAATCTTGTTGTCAGTAGATTTATGCCAACCAATAAGGTGCGTATCAAAGGAACCTGCTTGAACAATTAGTGTTTCTTGGACACCGCGTGGACCTACTTCCATGCCACCGATAGAACCAATCTTACCCCAAGCTGGAGCTGCAAAGTCTTTTGGTTCAATCCTTGTTGCATAACCTGAAAGCCAAGCAATTGATGATTTATACGCCGAAGCATAGCTTTCTAATCCTTTACTTACAACAAGAGGTTCTGGCGCTACTCTGCCAACTTCCATTTCTCCTTTGACTATTTTGTTGCCATCGATTACAAGCACTTGAAAATTCCAATCACCATGCTCTGTTTTTCCTTTAACCCAAAAATCCATCTCAAACGGTGTACATGATTTAAAATCAGCTTGACAAAGATTGTATCTAAAGTAGTCTCCCTCTTTTAGTCCCTCACCAGCGTACCATGTATCAGCTGCAAATGCACCCTTAATTCCAATAGGGGCTGCTAACAAAATGGTGAAAAAGACAATAGCTAAATACTTTTTCAAGCATTTTCATAAAACGAAATCCTATAGTTAAATCTTTCAAATAGGCAAATATACTGGCAGAATATTATTTCGAATATGTGTGAATGCGATAAAGTACACATGTATGAAGTTGAATTCAAACTTAATGGCATGATTGTTGTTCCAACACACAAGAACTGCGGAGATCGTCTCAATGAGAAGCAGGTAGACAAATTTCAAAAGGAATTGGTAAAATCTTGGGATCTTGAAGAAGAAAAAGAATAGTAATCAGGTAATAAAAAAGAAAGGAAAAAGGAGCCGTGAGAATCTACTTATATTGCTTTACGTTTTCTTTGCAAACACTAGCTTTGCATTGACATGTTGAATCGCATAAGCATTCTCCTTGTTCTTCACAGTCACAAATACTATCTGTTCCCGTCGGAGATCCACATCCGCATGATGCATCTGTCATATCAAAGAGGATCTCCCACCGGGTTTTAAAGGTTTATCAGAAAATTAAAAACGCTGTTATACATACTGATTTTTTATGGTTGATAGAATTTCATTTATGGTTTTTAAAAGGGTTGATGTTTGTTGTTCAACTATTAATAGATCACTTTCAATGTCAAATGCAACTCTAAGAATATGAATAAGATCTGGTTTCTGATGTATTGAATCCTTGATTTTAATTAAATTATTTCTGTTTATGTAACCAAGATAAAAATAACAATCAGAAAGAAAGGAGTTTTGCACAAGATGATTGTATTTTCTTTCAATAATTTTTGAATGACTATTTGCTTCAACCATATCAGAAAATCCTATTGTAGATTTGAGCATTCTATTTAGAAGCGATGTTGATGCTCTTTCTATTCCTAAACATTGATGTACTGTCTCAAAATTTTTGTTTATTCTATTTTTTTGGAATCCGCGTATAGATTCTAACATATGGGTGGGACTGGGTCTTTTAAGATTTATTAGTGATATTGCATCTGCAAGAAAATATGCACTACATTTTATCCATATAGGTGCAAGCGGATCAGATGTTTTAACTGCCTCTTTTGCTTTTGTTGCGTATACTCCTGCATCAACTAGACAACTTTGAGTATATGAGTTGGAGATCTTGGTTTGTTTTTCTTTAATTTCTGTCAGAAACATCCGAAGTTTCCATTGCTCGTCTGATATGATTTGCATATTTTCAAATTGTCTTAGAATTGCAGGATGAGTTTCGGAAAGCGAACCATGATGAAGTTTGATAAATTCACCATCAATTTCATGTATAGATTCACCTTTTTTATCATCAAATATTGAAATGTTGTATTCGCAACACTCAAAATTAATTCCATTACTTCTACATCCTCCGAGTCCAGATGGAAAAGATGAAAGTGAAAGTTTTTGTATTAAATTTTTTAGTTCCATAAAAAAATTACTTTGGTTTTTGCTATAAAGTATCAAAGCTGTTAAATTTTACAAATCCATGTAATGCTAAAACATTGCTTTAAATTGCTAATTCCTTATGGCTTTTAGCAAGCTCCTGTGGTGTAGTCCGGCTAAGCATACTGCCCTCTCAAGGCAGTGATCCCGGGTTCAAATCCCGGCGGGAGCATAGAATTTTGTTTTAAATTTTTTTAGGTTATATTAAAAAGACTTTGTTATCATTTTCGGTTACCTAGAAATACAAGTTGAAAACCATATAACACATGGTTGGGCCAAAGGACGGCGGATTCGGTTTTGATGGTGCACCAAAATATTCTAAATTAGAAGATAAAAATACCATCTGTGTTCAGTGTCAAGCAGGTCAACATAGCAAATGTCTTGCTAAAAACAATCCTGACACACTTTGTGATTGTGAATTATGTCTAGTTTCCTGATTTGATAATGTGAAGAAATTTGTAAGATAGAAGTTGTTTTGAAATTCTGGTTTAGTTATATTCTCACATATTCTGCATAATGGTTTCATTTTGTGTATGATTTCAGTCAAATTCTTTCTGTTAAAAGTATATTTAAGAATTCTTTGCAATTCTTCTAACTACTATTTGATGACCTTCGTGTATATGAGAAGCATGATTTGATTTTATTATTTCGGCTATTTTCATGTCTGAAAAATATTTTTCATTATATCTACCCAAGGTTTTCTTACAGTTGTGGCAATAGATTTCTTTAAAATCCATGTTGATGAAAAACACCCCATAATATTTTAAGATAAAGTCAGAATTCTATGGCGGATAACGTAGACTGATCTTTGTTTTCTAGGAATTTAATTCTTGAAATTTTATAATAAATCACTTCACCGCGCCTTTCTATAACTGCAATAACTGGCTCCTTTCCCATTTTTGTTATTTGCTCTATCTGTTTTTGTAGTAATCCCATTTTCTCTCGTTTTCCTTCACTTAATCCAAACACAACATATTTGGCCGCCTTTTCACCAAATTGTCCTCTATCATATACTCTAAAATCAGTACCAAATCCAAAACCATTTTTTGCTATGTATCCTTTGGTTCTGAGATCACGATAAACAAGAAATTTTGTTAAAATATCATTATCAAATTTCAAACATTCCTGCATCATTAAATCAAAGTTAATCAGCTGACTTCCTCTTGTTAGCTTAAGTTTATCAGTGTGTAGGAGATAAAGAGATTCAAAAGGTTTTAAAAAAAATTTTTTCTTTATTATTTCACCAAATCCCTTTTGTTCTAAACCATTTTGCATGTTTTTGTCTGAGATCAAAGTGTGATCTTTTACTAATATTCCCTCTACCTTGGACTCTATATCAGACACACTTTCCAACAAATGATTTAACAATATAATACTACGGACCTTATTCTAATCATACTGCAAAAGATACTTGACAAAATCTCACGGTTAAAATATGGGCTTTAGATAAGCAATCAAAAGTGTTGTTATGCACGGAGCAAATTATAGAATTGGTAATGGTCAACCGTATACACGGAAGAAGTACATTAAAGGTAAACCACAGATAAAAATAGCCAAGTTTTCTGGTGGACAGAGAGCAGATTATGATTACTGTGTACAGCTCTGTTCAAGTGAAAAGGTCCAGATAAGACACATGGCAATAGAAGCAGCTAGACTATCAGCAAACAAAAAGATTGAACAGGTAACTGGTGAAACTGGCTACTTTTCTACTCTTAGAATTTATCCACACATTTTACTTAGAGAAAACAAGATGATTGCAACAGCTGGTGCGGATAGACTTCAGGAAGGTATGAGAGGAGCTTTTGGAAAAGCAGTAAGTTTAGCTGCACGAGTAAATCGAGATCAATGTATCATGGAGGTTCATGTCAAAAAAGAACACCTAGAGGTTGCGAAAAAAGCATTGCATGGTGCTGCAGTTAAACTGCCTATGACTCCCTCGATTAAGGTGATTCCTCTAAAAGCTACGGTTGCTTAATTTTAGTGCGTCAAGAATTTTTATTTGGTTTTTATTTAAGGTATCAAGAAATTCTAGAAATTCTTCATTCGTAGGATTTCGTTTTAATATTCTTCTACATTGGTAATAAAACGAATTGTAAAGTCTACCAACCACTATACCGTAACCAAAAGAATCAGAATGAGTTCGTAATTTTTCTAGCGAATTTATTATTTTGTTAATTTCATTTGTGTTTTCTGCGACCTCATTAATTTTCTGATTAATTTTTTCTTCTAGTTTCTTATCCATGTCTTATCTAGATAATGCGTGATTAAAAATAGTATTACTAACCAGTACGCTTTAATAGACTAGAATTTTCTAAATCGTTTGAGCGGTTGTAGTACAGCTTGGTTAATATGCGGGATTGCCAATTCCGCGACCCGGGTTCAAATCCCGGCAACCGCATTCATTGTTTTTTTAGACCATTTCTAATAATATCTAATGCGTTAATGGCTTTTTCTGGTTTTGGGAGTTGAATCATAAACACATTAGATTTACCGTATTCTGAATGTGGAGAAGAGAGTGCAAGCATGGAAGAGTTTGCAAGAGATTCAAAAAAATCGATCGAGTCATTTGCATACAATAACAATTTTTCATTAATTCCTCCATATGAAAAATTTAGTAAAATTTCAACAAATACATGTCCTAGGCCATCTTGAAGTATGTTGAGATTAGTTTCAACTGATACAGGTTTACCAGCAATTGTTCTCATTATATCGTCAAATCGCTTTTCCTCAAATATGATGCAGGGAACTTTTGTGCCATTGTAATCAAACAATGTTATGTCTTTGTGCACTTTGGCAAGTAGTCTTTCCATTTCATCATTGGTCATAATTCCCGCTCTGCTGAGTTTTTGAGAATTGTTTGATCTCCAGTTTTAATCATAAATGGCGTTATGAATGCCGTTATTATAGAAATAATTCCTATCATTGGGAACAAAAATGCGCTAACTGCACCCATGTCTACTCCGACTTTTACTATTATGATAGAAAATTCACCTCTTGGGGAGAGCGCTAATGATGAACGAAGTGTTTTGTTTAATCCTTGCCTAAACAAAAATCCACCAAACAAAATACCGCCAAATTTTACCAGTATAGCTATTGCCATGAAAACCAATGCTATTACCATATAATTTTGTAATTGGCTTATGTCCATAAGCGCACCTACAGAAACGAAGAAGATTGCAACAAACATGTCTTTAATTGGACTTGTTAGAACTTTGGAAACTTCAGAAGATTTTGATTCAGCTACAAGAACACCAGCCAAGAATGCACCAATTCCAACAGACAAGCCGACTAGATTAGAAAATAACGCATACCCAAAACAAAGACCAAGTACGGAAATTAGAAGAATTTCATGATGTCCAGTGTTTGCTACCCTATCTATTAATTTTGGAATTACTCTAGCACCTACAGTTAGTGTGCCAACTATTAATGCAGCAGCAACACCACTTATAATTATAATATTTTCAAATGATACGCTATTTACAAGTACAACAGACTGTAAAGACGCAATAAGAATTACAGCAATAATATCCTCAACAATCAGAATGCCAAGAACTAGCACTGTTGATTCCTTTTTGATCTTTCCCATATCTTCAAGAATTTTAATTATAATAGCAGTACTGCTAATTGATAGAGCTGCTGCTAGAAATAACGAATCCATGAAATTAAATCCAATCGATACGCCTATGAAAAATATAATTATTAATGCAAGAAAGAGTTCTATTGTTGCCATACCTATTGCAACCTTTCCTATTGATTTTATTTTGGCAATGGGAAATTCTATACCAATTACAAAAAGTAGTAGTATTATTCCAATATCAGCAAAAACGTTTAAAATTTTAAGATCTGACAGTGCGATAATGTTTTCCATACCAGAGGAGGACCCTATACCATCAGGTAAAAAAGAAACCCAAAGTGGGGAAAGTGGTCCTATTAGCATTCCTGCAAATAAATAACCAATGATAATTGGCTGGCGAATTTTAAAGAAAGCAAGGGTCACTATTGCAGCTAAAATCATAATTATTGCAAGATCACCTATGAAATCTTCTTTTGGCAGTTCGACGGCTGATATTTGAAGAAAAAACTCTTGCATATGATCGAAGGAACTCTTTTATTTAAAAATGGTTGGATCTTCTACTTCAGAAATAGTAAAAACTATGCTTTGATGTGATATTCTAGATAATACTAACTCTCTTTGCAAGCATTTGAGCTTTCTCGTTGTCAGAGGTTTTAATTTTGTGACTTGTATATTTAGAGTCGAAATAAATAAGGTCTACCATTTTTGATTTGTCCATATTTACTATTGTTGCAGAATTAGAACTTGGAACGTTTGTATTAGTAAGAATAACAAGTTTGTCTACAAGTGCAGAAGATTTTGTGACATTTGATATCTCTTCAAAGTTCTTGCCGTGGTTTTGGTTCATCACAACAGCTACACCTATTTTTGCACCATATGGATCTTGGTAAATAATGTCAAGTGGTTGATTTTGTTTTTCTAATTTCCCAATGTTACCCATTTCATGAGCAAAATTGACCAGATTTGTAACTGCTTTCTTAAGCTGAAGTTCAACATCTTCAGCATTACAGCTTCGTCTAATTTTGATAAAATCTGATATTGGGACGTCCATTACGCTACCTCGCACCTTCAGACCTGGATATACATGCTTTATTGTTTCATCTATAGCAAATTCGTCTATCTTTGTTAGGTTAAGCTCTTGTGACTTTTCCATTGCATGATATAATATGTTAATAATAGATCGTACGTTTCTAAAGTTTGGAAATTCATCATAAAGAACGCTTATCTTTTCTGCGAGATCATCCTGTGCTTGTTGTTTGAATTTTCCTTGCTTGTCGTTGTATTTGATGTATTCTAAAACGATTTCTGAAAGCTCGTCTACGGAGTTTGAACCTGCTAGATCAATTTTATAATTTGCTTTTTCTAATCTGTCAAAAACTGAGGCATTCATACTTTGGATTTCTGCATAACCAGATGGTGTTGAAATAAGCAAAACCACAGAGGCTGGAATATGCGCGTTGATTATGGCTTTCACAAATTCTATGGATTCATGATTTCCATCAAGTTCATCTATTTCGTACAAAATAATTTTACCGAGAAATCTTTGCGTTAATTTTGAGATGGCAGTCATTCTTCCAAGTAATTCTTCCAGATTGTTTATAGAATCAAAAGAGTTTGTTATAATACTTGTAATAATTGTTGATTCATAATGATTAAACCATTGTATTAGGAATTTTTTCAGGTTTTCAACAGACACACCTTTTTTTCCTGAAATTATATCCTCCACTTCTTGTTGTATTGTGACACCAGAAAGTCTATCTATGAAAGTATAATCTAATGCCTTTTTTGCGGAATTATCCCCTTGTGCTGCTCTGTCTCTTATGTACTCTAGGAGTTTTGTTCGAAGTTGGATGAAAAACTCGTCTTCAAAGCCCTTAACAAGTGCGTTATAGAGACTAGGCATGGTTTTTGGAGATATTGTGGAAAGATCCAAAAAGGTACAAACTATGTTATGTCTGTTTTGTAGATTTCGTATATGTAAGGCTAAATGTGTCTTACCTGAACCTACATCCTGGATGAGTGTAATTACTCTAAAATCTCCTCCGCTTGAATCTCTTCCTGATACTTTCTGTGACAGTTCTTTGATGCATTCTAAGATGGATGATTTTGCTTCTTTGTGCCTTTTTCCACCAAGTATTTTGGCATCCTTTTCTGTAGGGGTTGGGCTACTAGGATATGGATTAGTTTCTAATTCATATGCGTACATTAAACATTCCTCACAAAACCGTGCACTAGACCACGCATCATAATACCCTCTTTACCTCCTGAAGATATTTCATAATTTTCTCTATGATTTTCTACAAGTTCTGAAGCTAGAGTGTAAAAATGATCGCTTGAAATATGTTTTGTATCACATATTTTTTTGCGTATTTGGGAGAATGGCATCCAACCTATAGATGTAGATGATTCCGTTAGGCATTTATCAAATTCAATTTTAAAATCAATATTAGAATTTATTTGATGTGATACATTTATCGTATTTTGTACATCATGTATAGGGTTTATTGTCTCAGATTTGATAGATTTTAGTTTTGTAGCCTTACTTGATGCTAGTTTGAATTCAGGATTATCTTGTACTCTCTTTGAGTAGCTTTCTTTAGTCCAAACAAAATATGTGTTAGCTTTTTTTTCAACAATAATCTGTTGTTTTTCAATTAGATTTTCTAATACATTTTCACAGTTTTTGCCAAATATTCTTTTTAGTTCTATTCGTTTAATTCCGTTCAGACCTGAAGAAGATACTTTCTTGAGAATCTCGTATTCCATGGCGTCTCATTTCTTGAATTTTATTTAAGACCAGATGTAGTCTGCTCCAACAATTTAGTGAAAAATTCTTACCTATTCGATATCTTTACGCATAAATACTGACATTTCTGCTTTGATCTTGGGATGATGATAGAGTTACCTGATTTGATGATGAGAGAAACTCTGGGGTATCTGACCAAGAAGTCAATTGAAGGTCATTGCACAGTTACCTGATTATTAATAGTACCGTATTGTACCGTATTTTATGTTAACATGTGAATATTGTCCAAAACAGTTCATCGAGACTGAAAACGGTCTTGTTCAAAAAACTTTCCACGAAGTCCTTCATGATCCAGAACTAGTCAACAACTAGTTCTGGATTATTTTTCTAAATTGTTTTAAATACGAACTTTTTTATCGGTTAGCTCTGCAATATTGTAAAGTGACAAAAAAACCTAGGCGTGACATTACAATTAAGACAAAAAGAGACTCGAGCTCAGATGTTTTGAAAAAAATGAGCTCAATATCTGATGCAACAAAAGTTTTAGCTAATGAAGTTAAATCCATGTCGAAGATTTTTGCAGAAAACCAAAAGATTCTCATTTCACTAAAAAACATGATAGATGCAGTTGGTTCAGCCCTAGAACAAATACAACGAAATGCAAGACAGATAAACATTCTTGAGGAAGATACACAAAAACTGTTTTCTGGTCTTAGTCAAGTAAAGGCTCATTCAAATTTAATAGCAAAGGTCAATGAACAAACAGGTCGTCTTCAAGAACAAGTAAGCAAGATCCGTGAAAAACAAGAATCTCTCCCTGACGTAAATAAAGTAATGCAAAGCGTGGCTGATAGTCTTGATTCAATTAGAAATAATACAAAGATGATAATGCATGTATCTGATAAAACAGAAAAAATTCAAGATGAGATCAAAAAAGTATCTAAATTAGAGGAAAACATGACAAGTCTGAAACAGGAAATAGCAAATGTAACATCAAAAGCAGAATCACTAGCAAATATGAGCTCGGACATTAGAGATGTGGGCATAGAGTTAGGTTCACTTGTCAGAAAAACTGACACCCTTGCAACCTTTGGTGCAGATATTAGAAATGTTAGCGCTGAATTTACTAATTTTAAGGAAAATGTCATGGGAAAGACAAGACAAATTGATGAAAAAATATCTGATTTGACGGAATTGTTAAATCGAAATGCATCTGCCACATCAGAATTTCATAAAAAAGCACATGAAATACATCAAGAACTTCAAGAGATAAGGAGTGTTACTCACAAGACAGCCCAAAATACATCAAGAGAAGTTATAGGATTATTGCGTTTGTCTGAATTTCAATCAAATGTTCGTATGCATTCAGAATCAAAGTATGGTACCTTAGATGATCTTGACAAGATGATATCACAAACAGTAGAGATGGTAAATTTGTTTGATAGACTTTCAATAGAATCTGATAAGAAAATACCACTTCCTCAAGAGGTAAAACAGTGGAGTGTTAGTAAAATTTTAGATTGTGCTGACAGATGGGAGATAAGATTTACTGATGTCTTTAGGCTTTTAATTACTCAACTTGGGCGTGATCTTGTAAAGGAATCCCTTAGAATAGAACAGGTAAGAGATCTTTTTGGAATTCGTGCTGTTGATGAAGTAAGACAGGAAATGGGAATATCTTAAACTTCATCAGACATTTCGTATGATTTTAGACGATCTTTCTTTCTTTTCAGAATAGTAAAAATTCCCAGTATTGCTGCGATCCATAGAGAACTAAAAACAATGTTTGAGAAACTCACGTACATGTAAGGAGTTGCATCCAAGAGATGGAGTCTCATATCCTCTGCCTGTTCATGTATATCTATCATTCCAGTATGAAACGAAGAGCTGTCCTGTGGAACAGTGGAGATCTTTTCTACACGGATTATCATTGTATCAAGGTCTTTTTGAATTAAACCAAAATCTGTTGTTTCTGTTGGAAATATCCAAACAGGGTTTCCATCTTGTGGCAGGAGTGTTTTGATAGTTTTAAGATATTCAATAATTGCCTGGGTATCGTCTGTTGTCTGAATTCTGTCTAAAAAACCTCGTGATTGATCCAGTGGATAAACATCGTTTTGATATCCATAGTAAGCCATGAAGGCTCCAAATGAGATAAAGCCAATTATCCCCACCATTGCAAGTTTGTAGTATGTATTTGCCATCTTCTCTGCCTTTGTTATGTTGTGTAACGACTGCGATTTGTTCTTTTTAAATGTTGTATGCGATATACTAAGATATGAAATGTAAAAGAAGCCTAATGTCTGAAGTCCAATTAAAGGCGCAAAAATAGGATTTCCTGAGAAAATGGCAATGAATATTGCTAATACACCATAAACTCCAAAAAAGATCTCAAGTAGTGTAGTTTTTGTGAATGGCAGATTGTATGCTTTATCTCTCCAATCATCGGTTTTATTTACAATTCCGTATTTGGGAGTTCTAAGAAATTCGTTTTTCTTTCCAATAAAAGCGTCAAAGACAGCAACCGTGTTGTTTACTGACATGCCAGCAGAATAGAATATCAAATAAAGATACGCTAATGTTTTTGATTTCCAGCTTTGCATCCACAAGTTCCGTATTATCATTATGTATACAATTGGCCCCATTGCCAGATACGCGACTATCGTTAGTAGTGGCAATATACTAACAACATACAGATTGAACTTTGCAGACAATAATATTGGAAGTATTAAGAATTGAATTAACATAAGTGGATGCACTATATGCCTTGTAAGTTGGACAAAAGCCTGAATCTTTGTGTCAAATGGAATTTTTTTAATTACTACGTCGCCTAGTAATTTAATAGCACATTGTATCGATCCCTTTGCCCATCTAAATTGTTGTCTTTTTGCTGCGTTCATTTGTACCGGAAGCTCTGCATCAACAACAATATCTGGTAAGAAGAGACATTTCCAACCTTTCATCTGAGCTCTATAGCTTAGATCTAGATCTTCAACAAGTGTTGCAGCATGCCATCCACCTGCATCTTCTATGCATTCTTTTCTCCAAATACCTGCTGTTCCATTAAAGCTCATGTAAAGGTGTGAGTTGCTTTTTGCTTTTTGTTCAATGAGAAAATGAAAATCAAGACTTAGTGCTTGTGCTTGTGTCAGTGCGGAATATTTTTCATTTACATGTCCCCATTTACATTGAATTAGTCCTATCTCAGGTTTTGAGAAATATGGGATTGCTTTTTCTAAAAACCAATGTGGTGGAATAAAATCGGCATCAAATATAGCCACAAAATTTCCTTTTACAAATTTCATTGCATTACGAAGAGCTCCAGCTTTGTATCCTTTCCTATTTTCTCTTGTGATATGAGATATATCGAACCCTTTCTTTTGATAATCGTTTACAAGATTTTCTAAAATGTCATATGTTTCATCGTCTGAGTCATCTAACACTTGTATACACATCTTTTCTTTTGGATAATTCATCGCACAAACTGCATTTACTAGTCTTGCCGCAACGTATTTTTCATTATATATCGGAAGTTGTACCGTAACAATAGGTGTTCCAAGCAATTCAGTCTTCTGATATTTTCTTCGCTGTCTTGACAGTAATACAAGGTAGTAAAAATTGAAAGTGTAAAGCGTGACAAGTACTGCTATTGTTATGAATATATTAAAAAGGAATTGCGTTAGGGTGTTTATTGCCATACCCTACGGTATAAGATTGAAAATATGTATTTATAGGTGTGTGAAACCGCTTTGAGCGGTATTTCGTGTTTTATGTTTGTTTAAAAATCTTCTCAATAATCTGGACAGGTCTCTTCTCGTAATTTTTTATATTTGGTTTCCATGGATTCTGCAAATTCAAGAACTTTTTTAAGATCAAAATCTTTTTTGGGAAAATACCACCGTATGGCTACTCTATGGCCTATTCCATCCATGTCATATATCATGCCTTTCTCAGCTTCGACCCTATAGTTTTCATCCAACGAATGCTCCTGAACAGTAAGACCGCGTTTTGTCTTATCTTCCATGATTATGTATGTAGGACTATCGCGTATGAAATAGAATATGCCCTGTTTCAATAAAGGAAGTTCTTGAGTCAAGTTATTTTTCAACAGGATTGCCGATCATGTTACCCCATTCGGTCCACGAACCGTCATAATTTCTGACTTGTGGATAACCTAATAGATATTTTAGAACAAACCATGTGTGAGAGGATCTTTCACCAATTCTGCAGTAACATATGACGTCTTTGTCTGGAGTTACTCCTTTTGTTTCATAAATCTGTTTTAATTCATTTACAGATTTGAAAGTTCCATCTGCGTCATTTACTGCAGTAGCCCAAGGAATGTTTTTTGCCTGTGGAATATGTCCGCCTCTTTGTGCATGTTCCATTGGATATTCTGGAGGAGCTGTTATTTCTCCAGTATACTCTTTTACTGATCTTACATCCACTAAAACAGTATCTTGTTTATCAAGGGCTCTTCTGACGTCAAATAGGTAGGCACGCAGTCCTTCATCAGGAGGTTGTGCAACATAATTTGTTTTTGCAATTTGTGGTTCATCTTTAGTATATTGTTTTTTTTCCATTTCCCATTTTTTTCGTCCACCATTCATTATCTTTACATTTTTGTGCCCATAATATTTGAAAACCCAGAACACAAAAGCTGCAAACCAATTGTTAAAATCGCCATATAAGATAACCTCGTTTTCAGGTAGAATACCGCATCTTGACAATAATTCTTCAAATTGTTTTTTACTGACAATATCACGAGTGATTGGATCATTTATGTCGCGTTTCCACCAAATTAAACTGGCTCCTGGAATGTGACCCTGCTTATATGCATTCTCAGGATCATAATCAACTTCGACGATCTTTATCATATTGTTTGATATGTCTTTTGAAACTGATTCGGTATCTGTTAAAACAGCAGGATTTGCGTAACTCATGCTTCTCGAAATATTTACTATAGATAGGGACTTATATCTTAATCTTCATGAGATGATTTTTAAGTGAAATTACAATACTACTTTTCGCTTGAATCTTAATAAAGTTGCAGTTGTGAGTAAGGTAGGTTCCAAAGAGTCAGAAGATGCCGCAAGGAAAGTTGCAAAAAAACTGCTTGCAAGAAAATCACAAGTTTTTACAATATCTCCCATAGAAGTAGAAGGTGCGAAAAAGGTAGACATTTTAGAAGAATTAAAAACTGAAAATCTTGATCTTACTATAACTCTTGGAGGAGATGGTACAACACTTCGCGCATTTAGATATTTAGAAAACGAAGTTCCCCTTTTAGCAATTAATGTAGGTGGAAACCGTGGAATTCTTTCAGAAATAACTTTGGATCAGATAGACACAGGGATAGGACAGATACTTTCAGATAACATATTTCTTGATAAGAGGATAAGAGTAGTTGCTTCGTGTAAAGGACAGGAATATCCTCCTGCGCTAAATGAAATTTATATAAACAGACAGAACCTAACAAAGACATCACTTTTTGAGATCAGATTTCAAAATGATACCGTTACACAAAGAATGGATGGAGTCATAGTATCTACCCCAAGTGGCTCTACAGGTCATTCATATTCACTGGGTGGTCCAATTTTACATGAAAGTCTCGACGTATTAATAATTACACCAGTAGCACCTGTAAACAGATTACCATCACTGGTCGTACCAGATGAAAAAATAGAGATAGTCAATTCCCACGATTCTAATATAATTATGGATGCCCAAGTTGTAAAACCAGCAAGATATGATGATGTAATTACAATAAGAAAGTACAAGAAACATGCAGTGTTTGTGAGACTAAAAAAGCGTGGATTAAGACAGATGAGCAAACTTGGTTTTTAAGATTTTAGATGCCAGTGCTTTTTATGCTGGAATTCCGTTTGCGTCTTCAGAAAAAAGTTTCACAACACAAGATGTTTTTGATGAAATAAAACACATTAAAAAGGATCACAAAGCAATTGAAATGATTCTTGAAACCAAAAGACTTGAAATAATGACACCAGAACCAGGATACATCAAAAAAGTTCTACTCAAGTCTAAAGATACCGGAGATTTTCAAAATCTTTCTACAGGAGATATTTCGGTTATTGCGTTGTGTCTCCAACTTAATGCAGAGCTGGTTACAGATGATTTTGCGGTATCAAATCTTGCTAAGCAGCTAAATCTCTCCGTAGTTCCAGTCATGACAACTGGAATCACACGTATAGCAAATTGGATCTATTTTTGTTCTGGTTGCGAGAAGACTTTTACAAAAATATCAAAATGTCCTCTTTGTGGAAATAAACTGAGTCGCAAGTTAAGCAAGTTAGAAGCAGATAATTGAATCATAGGTCGATGTCGTGAAGTGTTTTTTGATCTATTTTTTTCTTTAATTTACTTTCTGCGTCAAGCATTTTTCTTATCTTTAGAGCACGCGATTCTCCCAATCCTTGTATTTTTGTGAGTTCTTTGTAAGATGCCCTTAGGGTATTACTTGGTGAGCCAAACTTTTCTAGCATGCGTGTAGCTAACTTTTCCCCTACTCCAGGAAGACTACACAGAACGGATAGTTGTTGCCTTTGTATGTCATCTGATTTTTTTATTTTTTTCAAGAAAGGACCTTTATTGGTATTCTGTCTAGCACACATTGAGATCAATAATTTCGCAGAATGTGAAGCACTTGGAGTGGGAATTATTGGAATTTTAAAGTCTAAAGCAATAGATGATAATGCACCATAAAAAACAAGTGGGTTTTCTGTAATTTTATCAATGATGTCAACGTTACCTTCCATCAAAATTGCTGGATGTTCAAAATGCTCTTTGAGTCTGTTGCATTGATCAAAGAGCCTTCCGTCAAAAACAGAGGAGATTAGATCTTGAATGCTTTTTCTTTCTACAACAGTTTCTGGTGCCACTATATAATCACCTATTGGAAGGCTGGCTAGTTCGATCTTTACTCCAACTGCCCGTAAAAGATCGGGGATCCCACTTTTTCTCTCTCTTTCATCAACTATTATGCGTAATTCTCCTAGTTTCATATTATAAAAAGATGTAAGAATTTGTTAATATTTTATTTGGGAGTATCTGTTTTTTGTGATTGACCGCCTGTTTGGCCCTGTAACATAGTCTTTATCTTTTCTTCAACTTCCTTTAGATTTTCTTTAATTCTTGTTTCTTGTTTTGACAATACAGTAACACGAGTGTTTGAGAGTTCTTTTTTTTCTTCAAGTTCTGTAATTAGATTTTGTTTGGTTGATTTTATTAGTAAAGGACCAGCACTCTTGAACACTGCATCAGTATCTGCTGCTTTTTTTAGTACTTCCAGTGCCCTTTCTGTTTCTAGCTGCTCCATCTCAAGATGTTGTTTTTGACCCATGATTGATTGAAGGTTTTGTTGTAAATTTTGTAACCTTGCAACTTGTTCTTGTAACCAAGGAGGAAGTTGTTGACCACCGGAGGACATGTTAAATTCACAAGTTGCTTTGCTTATATTTTTACCGATTCAATAGAATCATTACTTGTTTGAACAAGACGCAATGTAGAATTCAAATTTGCTCTTAGATGAGACAACTCTTTGGCATCAATTAAAATTGTAATTTTTTTATCGAGTAACATTTTGGTTTTTGTTGGGTTTTCAGAATAGAACTTTTCATCAGTCTGAAGAGAATTAAATATTGATTTAGTTTTTTTGTCAGCGGAAATTTCTATTTTTGCACTATATTTTGATGTCATATGCAAAACCAGCTACTTTGAAACCACATTTCTTACAAGTCCATATTCCTACGGCTTCTCTACCAAATTTACTAGAACCACATTCACTACATTTTCTTTTTGTTTTGAGTAATCTATGAACTGCAGTGAATTTTTTGCGTGGTTTGAGACCATATTTTGCTCCAAGTCCTCTCAATGATGCTCTCTTGCCTTTTGCCATATTACATCAGTTGCTCAAGTTGCTTCCTTATTTTTGTTCCCACTGAAAGTGCGATTTCAGAGCATTTGATGAGTTGTTCAACGGTAAAGCCATCACTGCCTCCTTTTTGTAAGGCGCATATGTTGCCATCAGAATTAGTAGTGATTGTTATTCTGGCATTCATACAGGCTTCTTCATCAGATGTTGGATCCACTATGATATGATCACCTATTCGGGCCATTGTTACAGAAACAGGGATTGTTTTTATTGGAGGCTTCGAAGTTACGCCTTCAACTAATACAGGTGCATCGTCTTTAATTTCATATTTTGGAACAGTACATGATAAAATTGCTGCAACAGCTGCATAAGAACATGCATCAAAAAGATTTCCGTCTGTATTTAACACACTACTATCAACGAATATTCCTATTACAGATTTGTCTTTTATTAAGACAAGTTGCTTTAGATCAATCATCTCAGTTTCTCTTATACCCCTATCTACGACTCTAGCTAATTCAATAACTTCTTCTCCGGGTGGACCAGGCTCAGCTTTAGGATCTGCCAGAGGAAGGATTTCTGCAGTACAAATCAAGATTCCTTTATCACCAAGATCCGGGAAAGGTTTGTCAGGTTGTATCTTAACTCCAGTGACTACCTCAGCATCGCCTAGTTTTACTCTTGCAGAACCATTTGCTTTCGGGATGACCCCAGTTTCAATTGATAGTGATCGTTGATCATGTAATCCCCTTCCATCAATTCGTTTTCCCTGATTTAGAAGTTCAAGAATCTTTTCTCTTTTTAGTTGTTCTATGATGACAGAACTTGTCATTGTTATGCTTCTCCGTTTTTGAAGTATTTTTCCATCAGTGCTTTTTTCTGGATTTCATAAACTTGTTTACAACCACCGATCGCGGTTTCAAGGCATTTTTTGTATTCGTTAGGAGTTAAGATTCCATCAAGTTGCATAAGTGTGATTTTACCAAGATTTGGCATATATGCTACTGGCATGTCTGCTTGTCCCTCTTTGTCTTCCTCATCATTTACATCAAGAACAATCTTGTCTGCTACCTTTCCTGCAGCACAAGCAGATACAATATCTCGCATTGGTATTCCTGCGTCCACTAGTGCAACTGAGGCTGCATCCAGTGCAGCGCATCTAGAACCACCATCAGCTTGTAGAATTTCGATAAATACGTCAACTACTGTTCTTGGGAAGTCTTTGAGTATTACTGCTGGTTGAAGAGCTTCTTTGATGACTTTGGATATTTCAATTTCTCTTCTAGAAGGAGCAGGATTTTTTCGTTCGGTTACAGAAAATGGGGACATGTGATATCTACATCGTAAAATGCCACTGTCTTGATCTGCCATGTGTTTTGGATGCACATCTCTTGGTCCAAAAACTCCTGCAAGAATTTTGTTTTTACCAAATTCTATGTATGCCGAGCCATCAGCATTTTTTAATACACCTACCTTTATGGAAACATTTCTTATTTGGTCTATTCTTCGACCATCACATCTAATTCCATTTTCATTCATTAATTGTGTCATTATTTTCACCAAGTTCTACCCCAAGCATGGATTTTACTCTTTCAGTCAAGTTTGGCGTATGTGCTTGAGCATCAACCATTTTCACTGCTTCTATGGCCTTTAATAATCCAATTGGATCCTCACAAGAAACAACGATAAGACCGTTTTGACCAATAGTTACAATGGCCTTTGTTGCCATCTCAATTGTTTGAATCATAGAGCCACGCTTTCCAATAAGTCGTGGAATCTTGCTTGGAGCAATTTTTATAAGTTCACCTGATTCAATTTTTCCCAAATCTCTATCTTGTATAGTCAGAAGTGGATCTCTAGATCTATCAAAATTAGCAACTCTGGTAGCTACTAAATCACCTTTATCCAGTCGTGCTTTTAATTCGTCTTTTGTTGGAGAATAATCTCGTCCAAATACATCTTGAGCTGGCAAGAATCCAATAAAACATGAATTTATGTCAAATTCCCAAGATAATGAAGAATGTCCTATCACTTTTCCTATGATCAAGTCATTAGTTTTTGGAATGTACATTCCAGAAAGGGGTATCACACGTACTGCGTTCTCATAAATTTCTGATATTCCAATACTAGTAGAAATAATCCTATCTCCATCTTGATAGACGTTCTGTTCTAGTCTGTATGGACCGGTTATTATTACATCGCCAGGAATTACATATTTTCTTTTTACTATTTCCATCATTTTGCTACCTCAATAGAAGCAGAGCCCTTTGTTACAGATCCCAATCTATCTATCACATTTGCTCTTGCTGCAGCCGGTATATCTAGTATTACTTTGAGAGAACCATTAGATTGCCATTCTTCTTTTTTTAAAGTTCCTGCAGATTTTAAAACAGAGTATGATTGTGCTGCAAACTGTGCCGGTACCAGAATTTCAAGTATCATATTTTCTGATTTAAGTGGAATAATAGATCGTAATTGTTCTACGATGTCTTTTGTTTGTTCATCCGTATTTCTGAAAGGATCCACAGCTATTCGTGCATCATCCATGGCCTGTTCTATTCTAAGCGGAGGATGAGGTAGGTGTGAACGTGGATCTACGTATGTTTTTGCAATAAAATCTACAATCTGTTTACGTTTTTCTAAAACCATTTTTCGTCTTTGATCAGTAGTTAGGTTAAGATCACCTTTTTGAAGTATAATGGTAGCAATAATGGCAGCATCAGTAGACTTGAATGCTTTCATTAGCTTTTCCGATGATGCACGTGTTCCTTTGTTAGAATCGGAATAAATTTCGTCTGAAACAAGAATAGTTGATATATCTTTTCTTTTTCCCAGTTTGTATTCAAGGGCAGGATCTGGTTTTACAAGCAATTCGAACTTTTCTCCCTCGACTGCTAATCTTACTACAGTTACCTTATCGACCATAATTTGAGATATTCAACTTTGGTATTTATCTATACGCAAAAACTCGCTAGATTTTTATTTGGACTAGGAACTTTTTCCTCTGACTTGGTTTCTCTCGAAGTAGTTGAACAAAATGAGCAAAAAATTGTGGTAAAGTTAAAGGGCATGCCACTACAATACGCAAATGCGTTAAGAAGGATATGTCTTACAGGTGTACCTGTTTTTGCCATTGATGATGTTGTAATAATTGAAAATTCCTCTGTTTTAGCTGATGAAGGCATAGCACACAGACTTGCCATGATACCACTTAAAACTGATCTAGCAAGATTTGTTGAACCAGCAAATTGTGATTGTAAAAGTGAAGTTGGCTGTACTCATTGTAGAGTAATGCTAATGATCGATTCAGGTTCTTCTGACACCACAAGAACAATCACTTCGGCTGAACTTACATCAGAGGATGATATAGTTAAACCAGTGAGTGATAAAATTCCAATAGTGGAGCTAGCTCCAGGTCAAAAGGTAAAGCTTGAAGCATATGCTAGATTGGGTCGGGGTACAGAACATGCAAAATGGAATGCTGCCACTGTTTCAGTTCTAACTGAAGGTGGGGGTCCAGAAGATCATCTTTTGACTGTAGAAACTACAGGTGCTCTATCTCCAGCTCAGATAGTACTTGCTGGCGTAGACGAAATAACAAAAAGATTAGAGGGTTTCAAGCAAGTAATTTCTGCCCTTTAGCTGAGCATGCATTATATTTGGGTTAAAAATGGCAATTATACAAATGACTAATGCTGTTGTGTTACATATGGCAAAGGAGCTAAAAGAAGCTTCAAAGAAAAACAAAGCACCAATATGGTCAAGACTTGCAGAACTTGCATTGAAACCATCCTCTGCCAGAAGAACAGTCAATATTAGCCAAATTGACAGATTGACAAAAGATGGAGATTTAATAATAGTCCCAGGCAAAGTTCTCGGAACGGGTGGCATGTCGCATAAAATTACACTTTGTTCGTTTTCTATTTCAAACTCAGGTGCACAAAAAATACTTGAAAGGGGGGGAAAAATTTTGAGTTATTCAGAACTTATCAAAAATCATCCAACAGGAAAAGGTGTGATAATAATTGGATAAACAACAGGTAGAAACAAAGATGGCAACATCAAATCCTCAGACCATAATTGTAGATGGAACAAACATGATTGCAGGAAGGTTGTGTTCACATGTAGCAAAACATCTACTTGAAGGCAATAGAGTATTTATTGTAAATTCTGAAAATATCATGATAAGTGGTAGTAGAGAATCTATCATAAAGGAATATAGAGAATTTCTTGAGATAGCAAGTATCAATAATCCAAAGTTTGGTCCGTTTCACCCTAGAAGACCAGATACTATCATAACTAAGATGGTAAGAGGAATGCTTCCAAAAACAAAGTCTTCTGGCAAAGCAGCGTTCAGCAGACTAAGAGCATATTTGGGCGTTCCAAATGAACTTAAATCTCTATCAAGGACGCAATTTGAAGATGCAAGAATTAGAAAATCTTCTTCATATTATACCAGTGTTGGCGAACTTGGAAGAATGATTGGGTGGCATGAATAAATGGTAAAGGTAGAAAATTATTTTGCAACAAGAAAAACTGCTAGAGCGCATGTACATATATCGAAGGGAATGGGCAGAGTCAGAATTAATAATACTCCAGTAGAGATGATTCAACAAGAAACTGCTAGGGAAGTAATACTTGGTCCTCTTGAGATAGCTGGAGATCTGCGAGAAAAAATTGATCTTTCTGTGAGAGTCAATGGAGGAGGTTTTATGGGTCAAGCATATGCTAGTGCAGTAGCAATATCAAGAGCCTTAACTGGTTGGACTAAATCCAAAAAGGAACCAAAGGATCATCCTTTTACAAAAACGATACGGGAGGATCTTAAAAAACGCCTAAATGATTTTGATAAACATCTCTTAAGCGGAGATGACCGAAGAAAAGAACCAAAGAAGTTTGGCGGACCTGGCGCTAGAAGAAGAAAACAAAAGTCATATAGATAAAATTTGAAAATTGTAATTTTAGCTGGTGGAAGAGGAACCAGAGGAAAACCATTTACAGATTATTTTCCAAAGGCAATGATTCCTATTGAAGGAAAACCCCTCATAGATTATATCGTTAAATATGTATCGTCATTTGGTTTCATCAAGGAGATAATCATACTAGCGGACTACAATGGACTAGGCAATCAGATAAGAAAATATTTTGAGGATAAAAAGAAGATACGCGGCAAAAAGATCATGTTCATTCAGGATTCTAACAGTGGCACTGGAGGCGACCTTACACATCTTTCTGCGATCCTAAAAAACGAACAAGATTTTATTTTATGGTTCGTGGATAATTTTTGTGCCATAGATCTTGGTAAAATGTGCAAATTCTACAAACAAAAGGAAAGTATTGCGTGTATTGCTACAAGAAGGTATAGAAAAGAAGAAACAGGATACGCAAAAATAAAGGATGGTATGGTAACAGAATTCCAAGAAAAACCGTTTATTACTATGCCTATGGCAGAATGTTTAGGTATCTACATTTTAGATACAAAAATTTTGAAGATAATCAAATCTAAAAAAGAAAGGAGAAATGAAGTTAACTTGTCTTTTGATGTGTTACAAGATTTATCAAAGAGAAAAACTGTTAGTGCATTTGACATAGGCAACGCGCTTTGGATTGATATAGAATCACCAAATAAGGTAGAACGAAATCAGACAATAATAAAAGAGATAATTAAAAAAATGAAGAATTAGGATGCAATTGAGATTTTTCATATTGTGATATTTTATCCTCATATTGTAAGGTAATAGATATATCATCAAGTCCTTCTAGTAGAGTTTTTTTTCTATGACTTTCGATATCAAACGATATTGTTTCATTTGGTATTGTGATCGTTTGATTTTCTAAATTAACTTCTATTTCAGAATTTGTTTTGAATAAACTTTCAATTTTCTTCACATCAAGTCTTATTGGCAAAATTCCATTTTTGAAACAGTTATTATAAAAAATGTCAGCAAAGGATGTGGCTATAACTACCACAAATCCATAGTCAAGCAAAGCCCAGGCAGCATGTTCTCTGCTCGAACCACAGCCAAAGTTGTCTCTTGTTAAAAGTATCTTAGAACCTCGATATTTTGGATTGTTTAAAATAAAATCTTCTTTTGGTAAACCGTCTGGAGTAAACCTCCAGTCATAAAACAGATACTGGCCAAAACCTGTTTTTTGAATTAGTTTTAGGAATTGTTTTGGCATTATTTGATCAGTATCTACGTTAACTTTGTCAAGTGGAGTAGCGATGCTTTTGATCGTCTTAAATGGTTCCATCTAGTTCAAATCCAATTCTCTTACATCCACAAAATGACCTGCCAATGCAGCTGCTGCAGCCATAACAGGACTAACAAGGTGAGTTCTACCACCAGCCCCTTGCCTTCCTTCAAAGTTTCTATTTGATGTACTTGCACATCTTTCACCAGCAGCCAAAATGTCAGGATTCATTCCCAAACACATACTACAGCCTGATTCTCTCCACTCAAAATTTGCTTCTTTAAATATTTTATCCAATCCTAATTCTTCAGCTTGTTTTTTTACAAGTTGGGATCCCGGTACTATCATTGCTCTTACTTTTGGTGAAACTTTCTTTCCTTTTACTACCTTTGATACTTCGATCAAATCTTCTAGTCTTGAATTTGTGCAAGAACCAATGAAAACTCTATCAATTGAGATTTCAGTAATTGGGGTACCTGATTTTAGATCCATATATTGTAACGCTTTGAAAGCTGATTTTTCCTCGTCTTGATTCCCTTTAGCATATTCTTCTGGAAATGGTACTATACTAGTTACATCTGTAGTCATAGCAGGATTTGTTCCCCAGCTTACTTGCGGAGATATTGTATCAACATGTAAGGTAAAGATCTTATCAAAATGAGCGCCAGGATCACTTTTTAGGTTTTCAGACCAATAATCAACCAACTCGTCATAATTTTTTGGAATATATTTTCTTCCTCTTAGATATGAGAAAGTTTTTTCATCTGGAGCTATAAGTCCAGCTCTTGCACCTCCTTCAATTGACATATTGCAAATGGTCATTCTTTGCTCCATCGTGAGATCAGATATTGTCTCACCGCGGTATTCTATTACAGTCCCTGCCCCTCCAGCAGTACCTATATGTCGTATTATTGAGAGTATGATATCTTTTGCAGTTACAGCGTGTTTGTTTTTTCTCTTACCTTCTATTTTAATTTCAAAAGTTTTTGGTTTTTCCATCCAAATACATTGTGTAGCTAAGACATGCTCAACATCACTTGTACCTATACCAAACGCTAACGCACCAAAAGCACCATGTGTTGATGTATGGCTATCACCACAAACAATTGTAGTTCCAGGAAGAGTTATTCCTAATTCGGGACCAATTACATGTACTATTCCTTGATTTGGACTATTAATATCAAATAACTGAATGCCAAAATCTTTACAATTTTTTTCTAAAACTTGAATCTGCCTTGCAGAAATTTGATCTATAATTGGTAAAGATCTGTCACTAGTTGGAACGTTATGATCCATTGTTGCAAATGTGAGATCGGGTCTTCGTACTTTTCTTTTGTTAATACGTAAGCCATCAAATGCCTGTGGAGATGTAACTTCATGTACTAAATGTCGATCAACATAAAGCAGTGTTGGTCCATTTTTTTGTTCGACTACAACATGGGAATCCCAAATTTTCTCAAACAGTGTCTTTGGCATAGTATAATCTTACATGATACGTGATATAATGGTATAAATAGAGAAAATTGTTAGAATGGATTTTGATTACTCGTAGAGGTTATGTTTCTACTGTTTGTAATTAAAAAGGCCACCAGCCGCAATGATTTTTCCAATTAATTCAGAAAAAGGTTTCATTTTATAGGTTTGGTTCTTTGTAAGATTTTTTATTTCATTTTTTTCCGTATTAATTTCAAGTGAGTCTTTATCAGATATGCTATTGTATGTACTCTCATCAATTTCTATAGGTAACAAGAACGCACCATCAACTGCATTTCTATAGAATATTCTTGCAAAAGATACGGCCAAAACTGCCGTTATTCCAGAATATGCAAGTGCAATTGGCGCATGTTCTCTTGATGAGCCACATCCAAAATTGCTACCTGTCACAATAAAATCACCCTTTTTTACTTTAGAATGAAAATCTTTGTCCAAGCCTTCCATTGCGTGTTTTGCAAGCTCGTTATAGTCATGGATTTTAAGATAAGGGCCCGGTATTATTATATCGGTATCAATGTTGTCTCGTTGGTATTTTATTACGTTTCCTTTCATTTCAAATCCCTCGGATCAGTAATTTTCCCAGTAACTGCAGATGCAGCTACAACTAGGGGCGAGGCCAGATATGTTTTTGATTCTACATGACCCATCCTTCCTGGAAAGTTTCTGTTAGTAGTACTTATGCAAACTTCATCTTTTGCAAGCACACCCATATGCGCACCACAACATGCTCCACATGTAGGTGGTCCCACTACTACACCAGCATCCATGAAAATTTTAATAAGTCCTTCATCCATTGCCTTTCTGAATATTGATATAGCTGCAGGCAATATTTCAGTTCTAATCCTCACCTGTCTACCCTTTAGTATTCTTGCAACAGCTTGTAGATCTTCATATTTTGCTCCGGTGCATGAACCGATATACGCTTTGTCCAGGGTTGTTGTTGACAAGTCCCGCGCCTCTGCTATATTTTCAGGAGAAAATGGTTTAGCAACAGTTGGTTCTAATTCCGAGGCTTCATATTCATAGATCTTTTCATATTGAGCATCGGCGTCACCGTGTACTTCATCGTACTTTGTTACACCACGCACTGCAAGATAGTCTCTTATTTTTTGATCAGGTTCAATGATTCCACTTTTTGCACCAGCTTCTGTCGTCATGTTTGTTAAAGTAAGTCGTTCTTCAACTGACATTTCTGATATACCATCACCACCAAATTGCATAGTTTTGTAAGCTGCACCATCAGTTCCTATATCACCAATTATTTTTAAAATGAAATCTTTTGCCATCACATGATTTGGAAGCTTGCCATTTAGTTTGAAATAAAGTGTTTCAGGAATTTTGAACCAAATTTTTCCGTTTAAGAGTACATATGCAATATCTGTATGCCCAAGACCTGCTGCAAAAGCACCTAACGCGCCAGTTGTATTTGTATGCGAATCACCGCCTACATAAACTTCCCCTGGTAGCACCATTGCTTCTTCATGAGATAATGTGTGACAGATCCCATACTGACCCATACCGTACTTGAAATGTTTTTTGATTCCAAATTGTTTTGTAAAATCTGACAACAATACTATATTTTGAGCCGATATCTTATCAGGAGAAGGAACAAAGTGATCTTCTGCAACCCAGACTTTTGATGCGTCCCAGAGTTTCTCTATCCTCATCCCTTTTTTCTTTAGTTTCTCAAATACAGCAATTACTCCGGGGCCTGAAACATCATGCATCATTACCTTATCTACATTTACAAAAACTACATCATCTGGCGATAGGCTTGTTTTTCCAGATGCCCTAGCAAGTATCTTTTCGGTAATGTTCATTCCTAGATGTAGAAAATGCATGTTTTTTGAAATTAAAAGGTTTGGAGGAGAAGGCTAAAAAGTCTAAGAAAGGCAGTATTGTCATGTCAATTTCAGTACAGACTATAAAATCAGATCTTAAAACACAAGATTTTGATCTATTTGAAACTTTAGTGGATTTACTACAGAGATCACAGATTAAATTAGAAAATGGTGATGTTTTAGTAATTTCAAGTAAATATGTTGCAAATTCTCAAGGAAGATTAATCGAATATGAAAAAGTCATGCCATCCAAAGAATCAAGAATACTTGCAACAAAATTTCATCTTAATCCAAAAATTGCTGAGATTATTTTAAGAGAGTCTGATGTAGTTTTTGGAGGAGTTCCGGGTTTTGTAATTACCTCATCTGATAATATTTTAGCTCCAAATGCAGGAATCGATAAATCAAATGCGCCAAAAGGAAAATTAATTCTATATCCTACTGATGTCTATCAGATTGCCGAACAACTACGACGCAAATTTTTCTTGAGGTTTCATGTTCATGTAGGCATACTAATAATCGATAGTAGGTTAATGCCTGCAAGAGTTGGAACAATGGGAGTTGCTATTGCTTGTGCCGGTATTGAACCTCTTTCTGACATTCGCGGTCAGAAGGATCTGCATGGAAATCCATTAAAAGTTACTTTTCAAGCTGTGGCAGATAATCTTGCATCTATTGCAAACCTAAAGATGGGCGAAGGCTCAGACAGCACGCCTATTGCAATAATAAAAAATTCAGATGTAAAAATTACTGATAGAAAGATAAGTCAACATGAGATGGCGATTTCATACGATCAGTGTGTATACATTCGTGGATTAAAAACCAACAATAAACACACCTAGGGTTTTAATATAGGCAAATTAGACCGCAAGCTATGGTAGAATTTCTGACTAGGTATCCAAAGACAATATCCCTTTTTGATGGAGTACGACATAAAATTAATGTGGATCATAAGATGGGTGTAGAGCAGCTTACTATAGTAGTCAGAAAAAATGTTGATGAACTTTTAAGAATCTTTTCAAAAGAAGGTTTTACTCATGTAAAGTTTGAACACAAAATGCCTTTCCAAATTGGGAGTGGCCTCACTTTAAAACTGAAAAAACCTTGGGAGATGCATGTAAGACTGCTTGAAATGAAAAAAGAACTCATAGCAATACAAGCGGAAGTTGAAGTTTCAAGAGATTATTTGCAACACCTTTTCTGTCAGAGAACGCCTGTTTTTTATGAGATAGAAACGCTTCTAAAAAAACATCAAATAGAATACAAAATTTGGAATGAAAAAATAAAGAAATATGTTCATACGGTACTTGATAATTACAAAGTACAGCTTACAACTCCAAAATTCCCAGTATTTGCATGGAAACCCATGATATTTTTCATAGGAACTATAGGCGTATTTTATCTCTGGAAATATTTACAGACAATCTAGAACCTTTAATTAGATTTTTTAATTACTTAAAATATTGGTGCAAGGATCCCTTGTAGCATCTTTAAAATACTATGGAGTTTCTCCATGGGAACTCGAAGTTTTATACGGATTATTAAATGACATGTTTACAGTTGAACAACTTGAAACAGAACCAGATGAAAGTTACTCAACCATGATGGATGTATATTTTCCATTAGAATTTAGTGATGAATTTTTCAAATGGTTTGGTCATATGAGGTGGGATAAAGTCAAGGGAATACTGAAAGAGATGAAAAGACGTAGGGGAGGAGGTCAAAATATTAAAATTTACATCCGTTTTTCGGGAAAACCAAATATAAAATTTATTGTAGATCTTGATGAACATCGTTTATTTAGCACCGCCATAGAAAAAATTGATTTTATTTTAGAATTATTACAGTATCAACTAGATCCACAAAAAGTTCCTCAAAACATTACAGACATAGTTTACATGTTTGACAAGTCTACTAGTAGATGGCTCTTAAGTAGTGCATTTTCTAATGATAAAAAATATATCATTATAGGAAACGAATGGAAACTTGTCACTTGAGATCTTTTTGCAATGGTTCTAATAATGAATTCAATTCCTTGTATTTTTTTTCTATGAAATCAAGTGATTCTTCCAGTTTTTTTGATTTACCATATTTGTATCTAATAAGTTCTCTGTGTCGCCAAAAATTTTTACCATCTCCGACTGAAATAGTGCTAAAGTAATCAGGCCCTTTTATGCTATCGGGAATTTTTATGCTGTATGGAAAAATGAATTCTGCCATAAACCATTCATCACCATCAGGATAATCGCTTCCTGTATCGATATCAAAAAAGAGATGTAAAAGATTTGTTTGCATAAGACCGTCATCTTGTATCGATGGATGTTTTATGTTGGATTTTTTAAAATCAAGATTCAAAAGACGAGTTTCAAAGTAACCCTTGATTATGGATTTACGAAAGACCTTATTTGCTTCTGAAAGATTCAACGGCAAACTATTCTCCCTCTCAACCTGCTAATAACTTATTTTATGATGGTGATTAGAACGGCCTCTCTGATTCTTCCCTTAACGCAATTTTTTGACGTTATCCAAGCTCTCTTGGGTAAGTCAGATTAAGGTGATGCTATACTATATGTCACAATCGGTAACAAAAATTTTTATCTCTTTTAAACTACAGCTCTAAATAATTAATCTGTTAGACCTCTAGCGAGTCTAAGATCTTTGAGATATCCGTTATTGATTTTCCATCAGATGAGATGGGTTGTATTGCAGGCGGATTTTCAAGATAATTTGGTACTCTATCAGCTATTCTTTCTTCATATGGAGCGACAAGCTCATTTTGGTAGAATATACCTGTAGGAATTCTTGTATCCCATTCATTTGATTTAATGAGTCCTTGCGTCAGTTTTTCGTTTACTTCACTTTCGGAACCAAAATGGACCATAGGATCATACCCAGTTTCTTCTAGTTTGTAGATTCTTGGTTTTGGTTTTTGGGTAATTTCATCAACGTTGTCTAATCCTGCAAACCAATCTCTGGTATTGATATCATTGTATGTTGGACAAGGTTGTAGTACATCTAGAAATGCGAGTCCTTTGTGATTAATTGCTGCTATAATTAGATCTTTTAGCTGTCTTACATCGTATGCATATCCTCGTCCTACAAAAGTAAAGCCACTTGCTATTGCTAGGCCTATTGGATTGACAGCTTCGTTTACGTTTGGATTAGGCAGTGATTTTGTCTTTTGTCCTAAACGAAGAGTGGGTGATGCTTGGCCTTTCGTTAGACCATATACTGCATTGTTGAAAATAATGTATGTCATGTCAACGTTTCTTCTACCCGCAGCAACAAAATGTCCTGCACCTATTCCTAAACCATCACCATCTCCACCTGCAGCTATAATTGTCATCTCAGGATTTGCAAGCTTTGCACCTTGTGCAAATGTTAAGACCCTTCCATGCAGTGTATGTACACCAAATACATTTACAAAATGAGATGTTTTACCAGAACAGCCTATTCCAGAAAATATCGCTGCCATGTGTCTTGGAATCTTCATTTCTGTTAACGCCATTTGTATTGCATTTACAATTCCAAAGTCTCCACATCCAGGGCACCAATCATTGTGCACATCTGTTTTGTAATCAGCTAATTTAGGCTCCATATG
The DNA here is from genome assembly GCA_035457865.1 of Nitrosopumilaceae archaeon. Lineage (GTDB taxonomy): Archaea > Thermoproteota > Nitrososphaeria > Nitrososphaerales > Nitrosopumilaceae > UBA8516. The sequence continues at coordinate 17,110 of DATIAR010000082.1, read as the reverse complement.
TCAACACCTGTATTTTTTCCGCTTTGGTTTGTAGAATTTTTTTTAGCGAGTCATAGATTTCTGTGCTAGTCATAGGCCTACCAGTGTATTTCAAAATGTAATAGTCTACTTTTTTATCCAAGTGTTCGTTTAACAAAGAACCAAGTTGTGCAGCCTGATTTGCTTCAACATCAATTATGATTCTTGCTTCTTTAAGAAGTGACTTTATACGTTCTGTAGGAAACGGATGTAGTAGTTTTAGTTGGATGAATCCAACATTAAGTCCTTCTTTCTTTAACATCTCAATTGCATCTAGAATCGGCCCTTTAGTAGAACCCCAACTTAATACACAAAATTCTGCCGTTCCAAAACTTATTGCTTGATCTTCTTCTGTGATTGTCTTTAGAGCAAGATCAAGTTTTGATGCTCTCTTGTTCATCATTTGGACCCGATTTATAGAATCCTCTGAAATATGGCCAAATTCATCACTTTCATCACCGGTGTTCCAAAAAATTCCATTCTCAAGCCCTAATTTTGATCGTGGTGATATACCGTCTTCTGTAATGGAGAATCTTTTGTAGCCATCATTTTCTATTTTCTCAAGCAGCTTCCCTCTATCTATCGTTATTAAATTTGGATCAAATCTTTTGCAGGTAGTAATTGTACTTGCAAGAAATTTGTCTAGCATATGTATTACTGGCATTTGAAAATACTCTGCAAAGTTGAAACATTTCGCTGTATCATAGAATGTTTCTTCTACATCGCCTGATGCATATACAATTTTTGGAAAATCTCCATGACCTGCATGTATAGCAAACATTAGATCGTCTTGACCATGTCTTGTGGGCAGACCTGTTGAGGGTCCACTCCTTTGATATAGTGTAACTACTATTGGTACTTCATTTATTCCAGCCCAACCAAGGGCTTCAGTCATAAGAGAAAATCCTGGACCAGATGTACTTGTTGCAGATCTTGCACCTGTTAGAGCTGAACCTATAACCATACCAATTGCAGAAATTTCGTCTTCAGTTTGTACTACAAGTGTTGAACCGGGACGATTATTTTTTACATCAAAGACCTCATTTGATTCCAAGAATACACTTTCGTCGGAGGCTGGTGTGATAGGATAGTATGATTGAAATCTACAACCACATGCCATCTTACCAAGTCCAGTGGCTTGATAACCTTGAACTAGAAATGTGTTTGAATTCTTTTCAATATTTGAAATAGTATACTTGAATTTTGGAAACTTGACTGTTGCGAAATTATATCCGTAGTTTGCAGCATGTTTGTTCAATTCTGCTATTTTAGGTTTAGAAGAAAAAATAGCCTGAACTGACTCTAAAAGCGGTCTAGAAGGCAAGCCTAAGAATCCAAGTGATACAGATACAGCTAGTACATTTAACATTCTAAACATGTTCTTTATAGATGGATTCTGAGTCTCTTCTGCTAGAGCGGTTAGAATGTTTTTAAAAGAAACAAGATGAATTGTGACGCCTTTTTCTTTGTATATATCCAATAACCCCTGAACCGAGAATTCTTTGTTTTTAGAAGAGAGATGTTCTATCAATCTAGATTTGAATAAAGGGTCTAGTGTGGGAACTTCGTCAACTTTGATTTGTGTCAAATCAGAATCACAGATTATTGCACCGTCTTCATATACGTCATCAACATGTCTAAACAAAGTTTCGGCGTCAAATGCTACAAGTAGAGTTATACCTTTTATGTTAGATCTGATCTTTTTATCAGATACTCTAACTGCAAAGTAGCTGTGTTCTCCTTTAATGTTTGAATAAAATTCTCGTTTCCCAAATATTTGCAAACCAGTCATAGCACATGCACGAGCAAAAATATTGGCAGCTGATTCAACTCCACTTCCTTGTGGACCGCCTATAACCCATGTTATGTCTGTTGATTGCACATCCAGTCTTGCTTTTTATTAGATATTAATGGTACGATATAATTAACCACCGGTTGCTGCATCAAAAAGCGCACACTCGCATTTATCACGTTCACCACAAAATGGACAAACACAAATACATTTCTCTAAAGCATTTCCACATTGGATGCATAAAGCAAATTCTTCTTCTTGATCCAAGATAAAAGTACTAGAATAAAATATTATAAATGCTTTTTAAAGAATTTTTGTCAAATAAATCACATTTTAGCCTTTTATTCCATATCCAACGAGAACAGAATAACACCCAAGACCACAATCCTCACATATTGGTTTCATCGAGTCTTTGTCTGCGCTTCCAATACAACATGGTTTTTTCTCACGTCCCATATGATCTACTGAGAGTATTGCCCATGTAGGACAATCTACAGGAGTAGTGCCATTTCCACCCCAGTTTTTTTTCATCAATTCAAGCTGGCTTGTCGGGTTTATGATATAATCGTCATCATATTGTTTTTTCATTGAGATGATATCATCAACAACCTTTGTTCTTTCTGCACCAAAAGGAAGCCAGAGAGGATCTCCTTTAGTGAAAGGAGTATGAAATTGAAAGCCTATCTTATTCGAATAATCATACCATTCTTCTGCAACATCCTTGACAGTCTTGTAGTTAAGTGAGTTTATTGTCATACTAATCCAAATATCTTTCCAAGCTTTTTTTCCGTTATTTTCAACGTAGTCAATGATATTTTTTCTTGTCTTTGCATAAGCGTCTTTACCACGAATGTTATCATGAATTTCTTCTGTACCGTCAATTGAAACCCAGTAAAAATAAAGATCATCATATTTTTTTAGTGGAAATGTACCGTTTGTAACAATACAGACTCGTTTTGGGAACTCTTTGATAAATAATTCTAACACATCAGGTCTCATGGTAGGTTCTCCGCCAACTAGTGTAATTATAAAGATATGATTTTTCTTGAATTTATTTTCAATGATTTGTTTCCATTGTTCTACTGTGAGTTCTTCGTTTTCTTTCCTATTAAGCCACCAGTAACAGTGTGAACAGTGTAAATTACAGACATTAATTATATCTGCAGATCCATAAATGGGGCTTCTCTTGTTTAATAGTTTGTAAGATCCATATTTTAAGAAGAGATGAAAATAACATGGTGTTTCTTGTATAATTTGCCTAAAACCTCTTCCCATTATTTCCATATTCGTTTGTTATACGTGGTAGCGTCTTAAAACATCTTTTATTCTTGAATATGGATCAAATTTAAACTGGTTTATTGATGAGAAATATGAAGATGAAGATATTACTCACAAGAAAATTACATGATTTTGCGGTCAAAGAACTAAGAAAACGATATAGTGTTGAAATCAATCGTGGAAAAATTCCTATGTCAAAAAAAGATCTACTATCTAAAATAAGGGACAAGGATGGGCTTATTTGTTTTCCTTATGATATCGTAGATTCCGAAGTAATTAATGCTGCAAAAAATCTCAAGGCAATTAGCACCTATAGTGTAGGGTATGATCAAATAGACATTAAACGTGCTGCTAAGAAAGGAATCGTGGTAAGCTATACGCCAGAAGTTTTGACACGCACAACAGCTGATCTTACTATCGCCTTAATTCTTGCCCTCTTGCGCAGAGTGACAGAAGGAGACAGAATCATTCGCAATAATAAATGGAAGACAGTTTTTGGTCCTGATGATTTCCTTGGAACTGATTTTTATGGAAAAACTCTTGGAATTTTTGGCATGGGTCGAATTGGAAAAGCAGTGGCTAAAAGGGCCAAAAGCTTTGAAATGAATATTTTATATCATAATAGACATAAACTTCCAAAGAACGAAGAAAAAGACCTTGGAATAAAATATGTTACTCTTAAAAGATTATTTGAAGAAAGTGACATCGTAACCATTCACACCCCCTATACAGAAGAAACTCATGAGATTGTGAATTTACAATTGTTTAAGAGAATGAAACCAACAGCATTTTTAATCAATACAGCTCGTGGCAAGATCATAAAAGAAAAAGATCTAATTTTTGCATTAAAGAAAAAAATTATTGCAGGTGCAGCTCTGGATGTATTTCAAAAAGAACCGATAGATAGAAAGCATCCACTTGTGAGAATGGAAAATGTTGTTTTAACTCCTCATATTGGTAGTTCTACGAAGGAAACAAGAAGAAAGATGGCTGAGATAGCTATTGATAATCTTATACTCTCTCTTTCTGGTAAAAATCCAAGATATGTGGTTAACACATCTTAGAGATGAATAAGGTCATCCGGATCCATTCGTATGCAACTCGTGCCTACAGCTCTTAGTTCTGTAAATTGTATTGCTCCATTTGGAACTTTGCCAGCCTTTTGTAGCTGCGTTAATTTATCAAAAAATGTCTTTTTGTGATCGTTACATGTAACACCCACCATGTATTCTTCGTTTTTCACTTTAATTGATATAACAAATTCAGGTGGCATTGGGCAATCTTTTGTTTTTTCTTTTATTGAACAGTGTTCTGGTAACAAAACAAGTTTTGTTAATTTGTACAAAATATTAAGTTTGGGTCACGATTTTCTCAAAATTCCAAATAGAATCTTTTACATTATGTGTGTAATCTAAAAATCCCTTGTTTTCTAGTTTTTTTACAACATATGCAGAATAAGCTGGTGCACCTGTTGCTCCAGGAGAATTATAGTTTAATATGTGATAAGAGATTTCGTTTTCTAATTCTATAACGTCTGGTAGAAATGCACCATTTGGAGTTATTATCGGAGTTCTTATTCCTGCAGTACCTCGGTCTGAGAAAAATGAAGATTTAATTTTCGGTATAAATTGTTTTACTCTATCAATCATTACAGTTTTAGAAATAGAGCTAAGCCATTCTTTAGATACTAAAGAAATGAAATCCGGATTAGAAAGTAATTTTTTTGCATTACCTGTGATTATTTCAGATAGTTTAGAGATCAGAGTTTCAGCGTTTCCAATATAACCCGAATATGTTTCTGGGCTAGGAACAGGTACTGCATTTGGTCCAACCTCACTTCTACCATCTATTCTAAGAATCCAATGTGGGTCTAGAAATGGAAAGTCTTTGAATTTTGTAACTGAATAGACATTTGTTCTTACTAGATTAGTATATTCTTTCTGTGCTATCCAATACTCTCCCCTAAAATGAAGATCCGAGTATTCTTGTGCGACCCCAAGCATTTTTGCAATGTCAAGAGAATGTCCACCTGCGCAATTAATTATCAGATTTGTAGTTATTTCCGCATTATTTTTAAAAATTATTTTAGGGCCTTTTTCTATCGATCTAACCTCATGATTTAATAGAAATTTAGTTCCATTTTTTTCAGATTCTTTTTTTAGTTGTTTTGTAAATATGCCATAATCAACTACTGCGTCTCTTTTACTAAAAACAGCAGAATTGCAGCTTACATTTGGTTCTTTTTTTAAGACCTCGTTTCTATCAAGTAATTCGAGATCATTTTGTGGTATGCCGTTATTAACTCCCCATTTCATGTATTTTTCCAGAGCGTTATGCTGATCCTCATTCAAAGCCACCTCAAGCGTTCCAACTATTTTCCATGGTAGTTCCCTTTTTTCTGCAAGTGTTTTCCATAGATCATATGAAAGGAATGCGGATTTTGCTAGTATCTTCTTTTTTTGAGGATCAAGGTAAAATGGCGAATGTACGACGCCAGTATTACGGCTACTTGCATGCATTCCAACATCTGATTCTTTTTCAATCACGCAAACTTGTATATCAAAAAGACTTGAAAGCCAGTATGACATGGATACGCCAAGTATACCACCGCCAATTATTGCAACGTCGTATTTTACCACATTTAGAAATTAGTTATGATGTCTTTTAATGGATTATGTAAAGGCGCCGGGAGAGAGATTTGAACTCTCGAACCCTTGCGAGTACGCGCTTTATGGTAATTCATTTCCAGGCGCGCGCCCTACCAGGCTAGGCGACCCCGGCAGTTATTTTCGCCAAATTAGTTTTCGTTGTAAAACTGACTATATATTACGTTATTTAGCATCTTTGAATCACTTTTTTCTTAGCGTTCATGAATGTCTTAATTCATGCCAAAATTCATCGTCAGTATGATTTCTACTTAATTATTAAATATTTAATGACGGTTTGCTCTCATGTGATGCGTGAAACAACAATCTTTGTTTTTTTATTCCTGATCCTAGGTTCAAGTCTTACTCCAAGATTTGTTTTAGCAGAGGAAGATAGTATTGTTGGAACCATATTGATTTCAACGGATAAATTGTCATATTTCACCAAAGAATCAATTACGATTGCGGGCGAAGTTACAGATAGGAAGATGCCTGTTATAGCCATCAAGATTTTTGATCCTGATGATAAAATTCTTGGTGCGTATAGCGTTGAATTAGACGAAACCAATCACTTTACTAAAACAATAATTGCAGATACTCCATTTTATGAAAAATCGGGGTTATACACTATTGGTGCAGAATATGGAAAACTCAAAATAGAGACGTTTTTTGAAATTGAAAATGGATCTGCTGAAGTAACAGATGTCATATCTAATGATGAGAATTCGCCCATAATACTACCTCAAGTGATATCCTTTGAAACAGATAAAAAAAAGTATCATGACGAAGATACTATTCATGTAAGTGGCAAAGTATCGACCAAATCAGAACAACAGGTAACCATAGCTATTTTTGATCCATACAGTGTACCTGTTGGAATTTATCTTGCTTCCGTGAATCCCGATCTGACGTTTTCTGTCTCATTTTTGGCAAGATACAATGTGAATTTTAAGGTGGAGGGAACTTATTCGCTAACTGCACAATATGGCGGACCTGAAACTAAACAAAACACAGAGATAGAATTTTTTGAAAAGGCAGATGCGAATGTGTCAACTACAGTGCCTAACATATCAGAAAATACAGATCAGGCGTCATCAAACTCTCTTTTGCTTTCAGAATCAGACCTAGAACGTCTTGCCACTTGGTATTATTTGGGAGAAAGTGATGAATTGCTAGTACCACTTTTTAGTGATTTATTGAAAAGAGGGTTGGTAAATCCAGATGTTGATGATAGAATTTCCAAGACCACTTTAAATCAATGGATTCAAGATACAGAATTACAATTAGGAATTATGATTGATGATTTATTTAAAGAAAATATTTCAGAAGAAGAATTTTTTATGTTTGTTGAAGATTCGTTGAGTGATTATATTAATAAATCATCAGAAGTTCCAGTGATCAGCAATACTCCAGATACAGAACAAACAAAAAATATTTCGAAGACAGATGAATCAGAAATTAAAAAATCTCCCAAATTTAATGACGAACAGACTAACACGGATGTTACGCAGGATACAGAAGACATTATACAAGATACAGCATCTGAAACAGAAAATGAAACCGTCTATTTTTCCAGTAGTGCGAATTGTGAAAAAGAAACATATGAAAATATAATTGCGTATTATAATAATCCTGGTCCAGGATTAACACAACTCTGTAAATATAATGATGCAATATTTAATTACGACAAAACTCTTCAATCCGATCCAAAAAATGTTCATGCCTTGGCTAACAAAGGAGCTGCACTTGCTAGTCTTGGCAGATATCAAGAAGCAATATCATACTACGATGAGGCACTAGAAGTTGATCCTGACTACTTAATTGCATTAAACAATAAGGGTAATGCACTTTCTAGTCTTGGTAGATATCAAGAAGCAATATCATACTACGATAAGGCACTAGAAGTTATTCCTCAAGATCCAACCGTATTAAATAATAAAGAGAAAACCTCAACGTTCTTGACTGTATATTCTACACATGAAACAGAACCTAAAACCGTATTAATTTCAGAAGAACCGCCTGTACATACAGAAAATATTGCTAACGAAAAAACTGATAAACATGATGACATAGTGACACAATTTGCTAATGTGTTTTCTTCCATAGGTGCTTCCCTGATGTCTTTATTTGGCGGATAATTTAACATTAGGAATATTTTCATCAATCATATGAAAAAGGTCATTTGAAGATGTTTATTGTGATGGATTTCTCTAACATTTTTCCATTATTTTGCATCGTCTTTGAAACAATTTTGTATCGTCCATCAATCACCTTCTCACCATCGGATTTTGTTTGATCCCATACAAACATTTTTTCTTCTTTTGGTTGCAATATGGAGATTACTTGTGCTGATTGAGGAGAATAAAGTATTCTGCCATCAAGTCCAATAACTCTCAACCCATAAGAAGAGTCTGAAAACGTCAATGGTGTTGTTCCAGAATTTACTATTTTGATAGTGATGTCTTCTCCAATCTTATAGTTTATTTTTTCTGTGACGATAGAAAGTGATGGACCGTCTACGTATACTAATGCTGGAGCTTGATCAGTCATACTTGATAAGAAGATACCAAATATTGCAGCTATAATTATGCCAAAACAAAGTCCAATTAAAGCACCTTTAGGAATCAATATGGAAATTATTTTTTGTTCCTTTTTATTTGTTAACTACAGTTCTCGAACGCCAGTTTTTTGGATATGTGTTTGGTGCCATTATGATTCTTTTTGTTTGAAAGGCAAATCCTTTTGTATTTTCTACAATTTCAGATTCTGATAATAGTGCCTCCCCTAGAGCAACTATTTCTCCTTTTTGTGTGTATATTCCTACATAGTCCCCTCTTGTCATATTAGACGAAATTTCCAAAATACCAGGAATTGCAAGCTGTGCGCCATGACACAATGCGTCTACTGCAGAATCTCTAATTACAACTGATTTTATCTCACTAAGGGCGTGTTCTATCGGCATTATTATTTTCGAAAGTTTAGAATTGTCACCTTTTTCTTTCCATAAGGCATGTGCGTCTACAAGATCGTGCATCTTAACAAGATTAGAGTCTTCATTAAAATGTCCAACCCGCGTTCGTCTTAGTTCAATCATTGTAGCACCAGGACCCAATATCTCCCCCATATCATAGAAAATCTTTCTAATGTATGTTCCAGCTTCACATAGAATTCTTAAAAGCAAGAGTCTTTCTTTTTGTTCAATCACTTCTATTTCATAGATAGTTCTAATCCTTGTTTGACGTGAAACGGAAGAACGTTGTGGAGGTTTTTGATGAATTTTACCCTCGAATTGCTGTAAGACATCTTTCAATTTTTCGTTTGATGGTAGTGAGTGTAATCTTCCCAGAGCATGATATTCTTTTGGTCCTAGTAACAGTACGGCTAAAGCTTTTGTTGCTTCACCAAAACCTATTGGTAAAAGTCCAGAAACAGGAGGATCAAGGGTACCACTATGCCCTGCCTTTGAAATGCCGAATATTTTTTTTACCCATGCTACGGTCTCATGACTAGTAGGCCCGTTTGGTTTATCCAAAATTATTAATCCATAGTTTAGAAGCTGTTCTACGGTCCGCTTATCATAATATGTGCCATACTCTTCATTTGTGATATCTTGATCTAATACTCTAAGATTTTGTAGTTGTTTTAGTTTCATAGTAAATTTTTTACCAGTGATTTTGCGATTGAAAGTACTTCATTGGCACTAAGACCATCCGTGTTTATTATTTTATCAAAAACTGAAAGATTTTCGCCAAAGTCAAAACTATAAAGCTTTTTGTATATCAATTTATTTTCTTGATATCTTTTTTTAACTATTCCTAGTGCGTCTGCGGAAGAAAGGTTGTCCCTCGTAGTCATCCTTTTTGCACTGTTTTCCTGTGAACCTGCAAGCCAGATCTTAATTCCATCATTAACAAGCCAAGGGAGAGTATAGCTTGTTATTACTACACCTCCTTTGTAGAATAATTCTTTTAACTTTTCATCTACTTTTTTATCAAATTCTTGATTTGTTTTTCGCTGATTCAAAAATGTCATTCCTTCAACTGTGTCCCACCAATCATCACCCCCAGTATGAAATCCTTGTTCCTCTGCTAATTCTTTTAAAACATCCCCTCCGCTAAGATATTTCAGTCCAAATTCTTTTGCTAGTCCTTTTGCCACGGTAGTTTTACCAATGGCTGGAGGACCAGAAATTATTATGGATTTTGACAACTCAGTTTAGATCCATCGTAGTTTTTGTGACTCTCATAATGATACCACTAAAAGCTATGGATGAAAGAAAATACCATGCCCAGAAGTATATCTCATTTTCATGTTTGCATATGTTTGGTTGTGAGATCACCTTTTCAGCAGTACATGTAAGCTCAAAATAACCTCCAGGTATGAAGTTAAGAGATATTGGAGATACAGCTACTGTATATGCAAACAATGGAGGAAGTACAAAATAAAAGATCAAAATTAACGGTATGAAAGTAATCATCATAGGTCGCATATTCATTTGCATTAGTTCCATGTTCATTTTGTTCATGTATGCAGATTTTTTGTTTATTTCATTTATCTTATCTTGATCTTTTGCTCTGAATGCAGCCATCCTTTCCTTCTGCCAAGCTTTTGTTTCTTTCATTAGTCTTCTGAGCTTGTTTTGATCCACCATTTTTCTCCTTATTATTGCATTGAACAAGTTAAGACCAATTGCAATTCCTACAATTCCCAATGCGGATGGAATCATCCCTTTGACTAGGGGATCAACACTGCCCAGTGGACCTTGATTAATACCTGGAATCTGAAGCAAAATCGAATTCAGAAAATCCAGAATGAAATTAATTTCCATTGTTATACCCCATCCCATTTACGATTGCTTTTGCAGCCTCATCAACTTTTCCTTCAGAATTAAGTACCATCTTTATTGGAGAACCACATAAAATCGAGCAGGTGGATAACATAGCACTGGTTACATCAAGTTCTTTTTTTATCGCGTCAATGGATACAATATCACGATCTCTTGACGTATCCTTCATTCTTCTGTTATAGATCTCTTCTGGTCTTGCAGTGATCATGATGAAGATATCAGGCATGAGTATTTCCAAGACATTATGCGGAAGTCCAGGGTAAAAGCCCTCCTTTGTGGAGATGAAGGCATGAGTGTCTACAATTACAACGTCATCATTTATGGAAGCAATTCTTTTTGCAGCCATGGATTGTAGTTTTTTTTGTTCAGGTACAGATAGTTTACGTAATTCGTCTCTGTTTTTGATTCCATTCTTTTGTGCTTCTTCAAACATTATGGTACCAAAAATTGAAACACTTACACCGATCTTTTTTGCTTTCAGTATTTCTACAATTTTTGATACTATAGTAGTTTTTCCTACTCCTGGTATTCCAACAATTATGACTTTCTTACTTTCTGCCAAGCAATGCACCAAGCCTTGGCATTACTGTTTCTACTTGTTCTTTGATAAGCAAATTGTAATAATTAATGAGAATGTCTACAGTAAGCAAAAGTCCTATTCCACTTCCAAAAACTCCTAGAACGTCTGATGCACCTGCTAATACACCAAGAATCATAGAACCAATAATGGTAACAGATGGGATGTATTTTTGTAGAATATTTTCTACTGGTTCATTTGAGCGTCTAAAACCTGGTACCTGAACGTCAGCATCAAGAAGATTCTTAGCAGCGGTCTTTGCTGATAGCCCACCAAGTTCTACCCATAATCTTCCAAACAAAACTACAATTCCTATCATAAATAGAACATACAGTACAGCACGTAGAGGATCTAATGCTGCTATATCAAGTCCACGTGGTGGTGTGATATAATACAATATTCCACCCACTGGAGTTGAAGGACTCGAGGGATCAAACATTCCAAGAAAATTCATAAGCTGATTATCATTACGTGGATTATAGTTTGCCCAAAGCAATTGACCTACAAACACCGCGTTTGCTGTTAATGCAGAGGCTAAAATTACAGGAATGTTAGACACATACATTAACTTGATTGGATAAACTGCAGAAAATCCTCTGTACTTTGTTGATACAATTGGGATTTCTATTTTTATTCCCTGTGTATAAACTAAAATCAACAAAATCCCTGCTGTTAGAAACAAACCAAAAAGACTAGGCAATTGATTAGCTCTGAAGAGAACATCTAACACGCTGCCACCATTCATAATTGAACCTGCAAGATATGGCATTATCCCAGTCAATCCACCATCTCCAGCAGGAACTGGACTAAACAAACTCCACATCATTTGTTGTGCAACTCCTGCTGCAATGAAAAGACTGATTCCACTTCCAAGTCCCCATCCTTTTTGAATTAATTCGTCCAAAAACATGATTATAACCGAAGCAGCCATCAGCTGGCCTATCAAAATATACCCTACTTCTGGAGATGGAAGGTTTGGACCATAAACAGACAATCCGTATAGTGCAGACTCGGCAATAATTACAATGTATGTTACTAATTTTGTAGCAGTCTGAAACAGGCTTCGATCTTCAGGTTTCTTAAAGTCAAGGTGAAATATTTCAGAACCCTTCAGAAGCTGCATTAATAGTCCTGCTGTAACTATTGGTCCTATACCAAGTTCTACAAGAGTCCCTTGTTGGGATGCAAAGATCACTCTTGCAAATGCAAGAAAGTCAAATGCAGGAGTTGTTGCACCATACAGAGGTGTCTGAGCCATTATCATGTAGATTAAAAGTGCTAATCCACACCAGGCAAGTCTTACTTGTAAGGAAAGTTTCTTTTTTGGTTTTGGTACTTGTGGAATGTAGTTTTCAGCTTTTTTAATAACTTTTATCAGTATATTGGTAGGTGTACCTTCTACACTCATGCTTGTGCAAGCACCTCGCCCCCAGCTTGTTTTACTTTTTCTTCTGCAGAAGCAGAGAACCTTTCAACTTTAATGGTGTAGGCATTTTTAGTTTGACCTCCACCTAGAAGTTTATCATAACCGAGCTCTGTAAGATCTATAATCTTTTTTTCTCCCTCCTGTTTTCCGAATTTTGCAAAGAAAGAATCTAGGTCTCTTACACTAATCCATTTTTTCACAAGGTTTGGGTGCGGCGGGTGAGTAGAATCATGACCAAAATGATTTGGATCGGTTAGAAGCATTTTGATAAAATGGTGTTTGTGCATGCCAGACTGACCAAGACCACCTTTGTGACCACTTGCTCTGTGTTGACCAATTTGTCCCCATCCGTGATTTCTTCCGCCTCTAAATTTTCGTGTTTTTCTAAGTCTTGTTGCCATTCTATATCATTTTCCTTACTTGTGCAAGAAGCTCTTTATGGCTGCCTAAAATTCCTCCCTCACCATACATCTTCTTTGTATTTCGCTTAAAGCCATTTTTCGGTGGTGCTAGTGCAAACCACGGCTTTAGTGGTTTTAATTTTGATAATGAAGATGTACCTTCCACCAGAGATTTAGCAAGTTCATCAGTGTTTTTGAATCCTAGTTTGGCAATATCTTCATCAGTAATTTTTTGATAACCGCCTTTTCGTGCCTTTTTTTCCAACAATTCCTTTGTAAAAGACACATCTAATTCCTGCCAAGAAACGTAATGTTTGATCTTATCAAGCATACCTTTCGTATTTTCTTTTGCCGGAATTATTGTTGCTCTGAATTTTTTATCCAAATGTAAAAGGTCAAGCGTAGTTCTAGCCCAATGTGGTACGTTTACTGTTCCTCTCATTCTAACTACTAAGAAAGAATTTGCCATTTCAATCAACCTTGGCTAAATGTTTGCCTAAGACAGTTAAGAACTGCTCCGGATGTAGAAGTCATTGTATTTGTAGAACCTTTGCTTTTTGTCCAGACGTCTTTTAATCCTGCAAGTTTCAGGAGATTTCTAATGTTTCCCCCAGCAACTAATCCAAGACCCCTCGGACCTGGGATTATTTCTATTGTAACGCTTCCTCCTCTGCCTCGTACTTTAAACGGAACAGAGTGAGGTTGATCACATCTACATTCCCAGCTTCCACAACCAAGTTTTACTGGACTTACTGCAAGATATGCAGCGTTTGTAGCTTTTTCAATTGCAATTCTCATTTGTTTTGATTTTCCTTGTCCGATTCCAAGCCATCCACTTTCATCTCCAGCTGCAACCAATGCCTTGAATCTGGTATATTCACCGTTTGTTGTTTGTTTTTGAACTATTCCTACATCAATAACTTCAGTTTTAATTCCCGGCAAAAGTTTTTTGATTATCCCTGCTTCTTGAATTCTGTAACCATTTTCATAAATTTCTTTCATGGATGTTATTTTGCCAGTGCTTACCATAACCCCAAGGCTCGTCCTTGGAACCCATACTTCTTCTTGTTCTTTTCTTTCTCTTCTGACTCTTTGCTCTGTTTGACTCATTTAGTTTTAACCTCGCTATCTATTGCAGACTTGACCTTATCGATATCATTTATGACTTTAAGATGTTTACCTCCAAGTCTTTCTTCATCTGGAAAAGTTTCACCATCTGCTGGTACTTCAAGACCAGCATCTATAACGCCCTTTAGTGCAGCTGCCATTCTTTGCGTGTATTTTCTTGTACCGCTGTAAAGGACTGCATCCTTTGCTCCTTTGAGAAGAGCTTTCTTTCCGGCAAGATAACCAGTAAGATATGCAGCTGGAATGCTCTTCCTTGAACCTTTCCAACCTTTATTTATTAGTGATCTAGAATGTGCAGAAGCAAGAACTTTGTCTCCTTCCATTTCTGGTTTATGAATTTGAACCAGTGTATTTTCGTTTGAGATCTGTACTGTGATAAAGTCTCTCCTACCCATGAGAAGATTCTTTCTTTTTCTATAGTTTGTCTTCTCTTCTCTCAGTCTACGTAATATTTGCGAATATACCATTTACTAATCCTCTTTCACAAAAAATTTCGGTAAAGCTCTTATAAACGTTAGACTCGAAGTAGTGAAATCATAAGAGACTTTTGAGCATGTAAACGATTTTCAGCTTCATCCCAAACAGCTGATTGAGATCCATCAATTACCGAGTTTGTAACTTCTTGTCCACGCTTTGCCGGAAGACAATGTAGGAAAATTGCGTCTGGTTTAGCTTTTTTCATCAAAGATGAATTAACTTGGAATTTGGGCAAGAAATCCTTAGTCCTGTCAGTTGATTGATGATGTATTGACACAAATGTATCAGTCACTACAACATCAGCATCAGTTACAGCTAATATTGGATCGTTTAACAATTGAATTTCGCCAACCTTTTTTGATTCTTTTACAACATTCCTATCCGGTTCATATCCTTTTGGCGTTGCAATCGAGATATCAATTCCTGTTTTTGTGCATCCATAAATCATTGAGTTGCAAACGTTGTTACCATCTCCTATCCAAGCAAGTTTTAAGCCAGTAAGATTTTTCTTTTTTTCTTTTATTGTCATAAGGTCAGCCAATATTTGACATGGATGGAAAGAATCTGACAGTCCGTTTATCACAGAAACTGTTGCATTTTTTGCAAGTAGCTCCACTTCATCATGTGAATACACTCGTGCCATTATGATATTGACATAACGAGAAAGTGTTTTTGCCGTATCTCCGATTGTTTCACCCCTAGCAAGTTGCAATTCCTCAAAGGATAAGTTTAGAGCGTGTCCACCTAATTGATACATTCCCGTTTCAAAACTTACTCGTGTGCGCGTAGATGATTTTTGAAATATCATGGCAAGTGTTTTGTTCTTTAGTAAAGGCTTGTAAATGCCAGCTTTAACCTCTTTTTTTAATTTTATTGCATTATTTAGTATTTCTTCAATTTCTTTTTTACCAAGCTCATTTAGCGTAAGTAGATCTTTTGTTTTTAGTTTCATTTCTTACTCCAACCAAATAAAGAACGCTTCTTTTTAGGTTTAGTGTCATCCTGCTCTGTGGTTTGTTGTTCTTCTGGAAACTCTGTTTTTGGTCGGCCTTGTGAAATCCATTCTCTGATTTTTGTAGCCAATTCCATAGCTTCTTTATCATTTTCGGGTGGTATGATGTCAAACAATTTGGAATATTTCTCAATATCTTTTGTCGAAAGATTCTCAAATGGATCTTTTTGTTCTATTGTTTGCAAATCCTGTTTTGATGTAGATATAGACTCCTGGTTTGTTTCTGCTTTAATTTCTGGTGCGGCCAAGATTACTTTGGGTTCTTGTGTTTTTTCTTGTTCTGTCTTTTTTATAGTAACAACGTCTTGTTGTACATCCATCTTAGATTCTTGTGTTTCGATAGATTCTTCTAGTCCCAGTATGGATTCAAGAAAAGTATCTTTATCAAAGATTTTCAAATCTTTGTATTCCTGACCAACACCTAGATACAGAATTGGAGTAGATGTGATCTTTACTATAGAAATTGCAGCACCACCACGTGCATCAGCATCGCTTTTTGTAAGAATCGCTCCCTCAAATTTGGTGTATTGATGAAATTCTCGTGCTTGATTTACAGTATCATTGCCTGCAAGAGAATCACCAACAAAAATTCTCAGATCAGGATTTACAACTTTGTTGATTTTTGATATCTGATCCATCAGATTCTTGCTGGTTTGCATCCTTCCTGCTGTATCAATTAGTATACAATCAACTTTGTGAGATTTTGCGTAAAGCACAGCATCGCGTGCAACAGCAGCAGGATCTGAACCATAGTTTTGTGCAATGATTTTAAGATTCAATCTCTTTGCATGTTCACTTAGTTGTTCAATAGCACCAGCTCTGTATGTATCAGCTGCTGCAATAACAACGGAGAATTTATTTTGTTGTAAGAGATGCGCTACCTTTGCCAGAGTAGTAGTCTTCCCAGTACCGTTTATGCCTACGAATAGTATGATGTATGGCTCACCTGTTTCTTTTTTCTTTTGAATGTTTGATAAAATGTCAATTTTTCCTGCAGCATCAAACAAATTTGAAATGTTTTCTCGTAAGCTTTGCTTCACTGTGTTTTCTATATTTTCTTTTTCAACAGTTGTACCAATTAGTTTCTTTTTAAGATCTGATTTTATAGAATCAATTACTTCTGTAGCAACATCAGATTCCATTAATGCAATTTCAAGCTCAAATAGAACTTCGTCAATGTCCTTTTCCTTTAGTTCTTTTTGTCCAAAACTCTTTGTTGCAGAGGAAAATGCATTCCTTAGTTTATCAAACATAGTTTATGCCTTTACTGCGTGGGATTACGATGTTCTTGAATCAAGCGATTCATTTCTTGCTGTCCGTGTTCTAGTCGTGCAGCTATTTCTTGTCGTTGTGCAGAAATCTGTTGTAGTGCAACCTCTAATTCTTTAATTCTTTGTTCTACATAATTAATTGCAGCAGCTTTATCTTGTTCTATTGCAGCTCCTGCTCCAATATTTACGATCATTTTTTCTTTAGGTGAAATGGTAGCTTTAACATATGTTCCCATTCC
>DATIAR010000081.1:0-13172 GCA_035457865.1 Nitrosopumilaceae archaeon | reverse complement strand
CCTGAATCTTTGTTTTATATCTTCATTGTAAATTCTACAACCTTCGCTATTGAGAAATTCCTTTGCCATGGTAAGGTAGAGCTTTATTGTGTTCCTGCTGTAGCCTGCCTTTGAGTAACCATCTCTCTTGAAAGACGAAAGATAGCTGTAATAGTCATCTAGTACCTGGATGGGGTCAACATTCTTCTCTTTTATTTGGAGAACTAGCCTATCTAGTGTGAAGCTGAATCTGTTCTCAATAAATCCCATGAACTTTCTGAGGCCAATCTCATAGCTTTTCTTTGTAGCATGACTTCTGGAAAGACGGAACTTTTTTGCCAAAAAGTTTGCTAATCTAACATCGGTAGTCTGGACCTGCATCTTCGGGAAATCCTGCTCATCGAGGTTACTTAAGGACTGGGATATTACCATGGTATAGTTATACTTCGATAGTTATTTAATACGAAAATACGACGTGAAGTTGTCCCACGCTAGCTCAGCCTGGTAGAGCTTCCGGCTGTAGTGGTTGGCTTTCGGCTAACTGATGTCAGCCTATCAGGCTTACAGAAACCGGGTTGTCGCAGGTTCAAGTCCTGCGCGTGGGACCATACATAAAATTAAAAAGTGTAGAATTGATCTCAGACAAATTTGATCAATGTTAGATACAGTAGATCAAGAAATTATTGTCAATGAAAATAAAAATGTAAAACTCAACAAAATTATTGAGCTTAGAATTGCAGATATGATTTTCTAACAGAATAAAAAATTTTTTAATTTAATATTGTCGCGTATCCCCTTCTAAAAGACCTGCTCCGCCATGCAGTCTATCTATGTGTTTAGAAAGCGTATTCTTGTCATCAAATGGAGATTCACAGTAAGGACAGACAGCCTTTGCACTGCTCAAGTCTTTTACATATTTTACAGCGTTTGGATTTATGATGCACATCGGCGCACCTTCAGTAAGAGATTCTACTGTTGACATGGATGCTTTTTGTACATTTTCATAGATGCTTGCTCGTTTCATAATTCCCAAGATAGAAGAACCCGTGCTTACAATTATTTGCTTTATGTTATATTTGTCCATGTAGTTTAGTGCGTCTTGCAGAGTTGAATGTGGCGGAAGGCTGTAAACCGGACTAGACATTATTTCTCGTAGTTTTACTTTGTTTAGTGGCAGGTTTTTTGCAGCCACCTTAAAGAGAATGTCTGATTTACTAACTATGCCTATTGCTTCTCCCTGATGTGAAATTAGAACAACTTTGGCGTTTTTTTCTTGCATCTGATTTACGGCATCCAATACAGTCTTGTCCCCTTCCATTATCACTGCATCAGTTTCCATAATTTTGTCAATTGGCATTGCCAGAAGGGCACCCACATCTGAGGCAGAAGAAATTATTTTGCTCACGTAAATTAAATGCTAATCTTTTATTTAAATTTTCGAGAATCAGATTTTATGAATAGCAAAAAAAGTCTTTGTATATATCATAATTAGGAATTTTAAAATAATTTATCAGATACGGTTTACGGGTTTATCACTGCACGGCCAATTATTTTTCCTTGCTTTAGATCTCCTAATGCCATATTTACATCACCAAGTGAATATCTTTTTGATATTATTGGATTTATCACGCCTTTTTTTGCAAGTTCAACCAATTCAACAAGACTCTTGTAGTTTCCAGTATATGCCCCCTGAATTGTGATCGCTTTTAGCGGAATTGTTGGAAGGACGATTTCTGCAGAGCCTCCAAATAATCCAACGAGGATCAGGTTTCCACGTTTTCGCAAAAGTGCAAGACCCATTTTTACTGTTGGTGGTGCATTAACAAAGTCAATTACACATTCTGCTCCCTTGTTATTACAAATAGAAATTATTTTTTGTACAGCTTCTGGATCTTTAGAATTTATTGTATGGTCCGCACCGAGTTTTTTTGCAGCTGCAAGTTTGTTGTCATCCAGATCTGCACAAATGATTGTAGCTTTTGTAATTGCCTTTGCAATTTGAATACTCATCAGTCCAAGTCCACCAGCCCCAATGATAACGAGAAACTCTCCAGAGTTTGCGTTGGCTTTTTTTACAGCAGTAAAGGCAGTCAGTCCAGAACACGCAAGAGATGCGGCACCTTCCAGATCAATGCCTGTTATTTTGATCAAGTATTTGAAATGTGGTATCAATACGTATTCTGCATATCCGCCATTTTGAAAAACACCAAGTGAGCGCGGTGCGTCACAGAGATTCTCATTTTCTGCCTTGCATGCAGGACATACACCGCATCCTATCCAAGGATATACCAGAATTTCGTCTCCTATTTTGAACTCTCTTACAGAACTTCCTATCTGAGTTATGGTTCCTACTACCTCATGGCCTGGAGTAACAGGAAATTTGACTCCTCGGTCTGTTGCCTTCATAAAAGAGCCAGAGCCTGCATCATACCCCCCATCCCACAAGTGCAAGTCGCTATGACAGACCCCTACGGCCTTGACCTTTACTACTACTTCAAATTCGTTTGGTTTTGGAATTTCAAACTCCTTGAGTTGTAGTGGTTCTTTTGGGGTAACAATCTGGGCCGCTTTCATATGGCAGTATTGTTTTTTATCTAATAATATAAGAGTTGACTGTCATGCACAGAATAGTGATTTTTTGAACTTCTCCATGTCAATTTGATACTTGCACCTTTTGCAGTATAGCCAACTACACGGCTTTAAGATCTTCCATGGAGCTTCGTATCTGTCATAATACAGACTATCACTTTTACAGTTTGGACATTCAACATGTATTTCGATCATGAAATACAATTGGAATTTTTTGGATATAAGTATCTGGTAGGACTGATAAATCATCCATTGTTGACTAGCTCCGGGAAAAAAATAGAGCGGTTAGATATTATAAACAAAAAAATGTTTTACATTAGTGAGTCAAGAAAACACTAGTGCTGGGATTTCACAGCCTCCAATCAACGTACTTTTCAATCCAGTCGATGTCTCAAAAAAAGATGTTTGGACTATTGACATAATACGAATTTTGGAACTTTTGATTACAATTCTAAATCAAACAGGAAAAAAAGATCTTCGTGTGGCAGGAATTGCAGCCCTCTCTTCTGCTATGATACACAGAATGAAAGTAGAAAGCATATTTGCACTTCAGAGAGCAGCAATGGAAAAAAAGCCACTCAAGCAAAGATTAGACATTGACGTAGAAACCATAAACATGCCTTACAGGCACGAGGCTACATATCCTGTTACACTTGACGAGCTTCTCATGGTACTTGAGAATCTGATAGGAACAATTGCAAATCCACGCTCAAGTAGAAGACAGATGCAGTTTGAGCCAGTCGAGGTTCCTGACTTTAATGATTATTTCATAGGCCTTGAAAAAATAATTGGTCAGTATGAGGAATTAATTATCAACAAGATACGTTCTGCAGGAATCGGTTCTTTTAGAATGATAGTGTCTGAGCTTGAATCAGTTGATGTTGTAAGATGCTTTTTTGCTATACTCTTCCTTGCAAGAGATGAAAAAGTGGAGCTTGAACAGCAAGAAAATGACATCAGCATCTCTTTAGTAAAAGAGAAGTTTACCACATGATCAACTACCAGTAAAGGATTCTTTTAAGTACATTTTGACACAATTTTTTGTAAATGGGCAAGATAGAAAGTGATGAGGAAGCAAGCGCTAGGCTTGAAGCTGCGCTTTATTCAGCTGGTAGACCGCTTACTATTGAAGAGCTAATCAGGGCGTCTGGAACGGAATCACGAAGCAAGACACTGGCTTTGATGACAAATCTAGCAAAAAGGACCAAGTCTGTTTTTAAGGCAATCGAGGTTGCAACCCTCCCAGATGGGTCTTATGTCTTTCAGCTCAAGCCTGAATATAACACCATAATTAGAAAATATGCCTCAAAACCGCTTCTGCCTAATGCTACACTGAAGACACTGTCATACATTGCTTACATGGAGCCTATTTCCTCAAAACAATTAGTTGAGATTCGAGGTTCTGGTGTGTATTTGCACCTAAGACATCTATATCAGCTTGGTTATATTGAGCACCAAAATGTTGGAAGGATGAAGATCTATTCTACAACAGAAAAGTTCCAAAAGTATTTTGGAGTACAAGGTGGCAAAGACGCGCTCAAACAAAAGCTCTTCTCCAAGGTACGAAATGTATCGCAACCAATTCAGACCCCAGAGCCTGCAACGCCAGCAAGCCCAACTGCATGATTTTAGAAAATTTCAGATTCATCATATAATATAGAAACACAAAACTGATCATAGTATAAATTAGAGTCATTTAATGGACAAGATATGAAAAAGTCAGTCGAGAATCTTGCAACAAGTAAGATAACTGGTGGAAGAAGGTACCCACTTAGAACCAGAAGAAAATATGAGATCGATAGATATCCTGTAGAAACTTTATCAGGTCAGCAAGAAACCGTAACACGAAAGGTGCGAGGACAAAATTCAAAGACTTCGTTGAAGACAGCCGATTTTGTTAACCTAGCTGTTCCAGGACAAAAAGTAAAGAAGACAAAAATTTTGAAAGTTTTGAAAAACCCATCAAACAACGACTATGAAAGGCGCGGTGTCATTTCAAAAGGCGCCATACTAGAAACAGAAGATGGTCAGTGCAGAGTAGTGTCAAGGCCTGGTCAAACCGGCATAGTTAATGCAATTTTAATAAAGTGATACTATGAAAGATTACGAACATGTCGTAGTCTGGCTTGATTATTTTAACAAAACGTTACCAAAAAAAATGGGCAGGAGGGTTTCAAAAGAAAAAAGTGTTTTTGATCCTTCACTAAAAGAACTGTCCGATGCTGCAAAGGCTGCCGGTTTTGAGCTAAAGGAAGAAAATGATCAGGTAAGATTCCCAAGAAGGCCGTTTGTTAGATCAGGGTATATAATTCTGCCAAAAGGAATGTCCAAGTCCAAAGCAATAGCAAAGATTTCAGAAAAACTGGTTGCAAAAAGGGCAAAACAGTCAAAGTAAATAGCTCTTCTAGCTGTAGCTAAAGTAAAGTTGACAGAACTCTATTGATAATGGTATCTAGTTTGAGAAAATAATTGCAGGGGGTTGGCGAAGTTTTGCATTTGGCCAGTAGTGGCAGGGTCATAATCAGATTGACAACGTCAGTACGTGATGGCCAACTATTAGTTGATGAAGCTGGTAGAAAAATTGCAAAAGTAGCAGAAATGATAGGTCCCGTAGATGCACCTTATGCATCTGCGACTCCGCTAACAAATAATATAGAAAAATATATCGGAAAAAAAATTTTCATGGATAAAGAATCCCCTGCAGTAAGACCAAAACGATTCAGGGGAAGAAAAAGATGAACACAATAGAATACCAAACACACTGTCCAGAATGTCAGTCTTCTTTAATTGATGACATTCATAATGGAGAAAAAATTTGTTCTGGCTGCGGTTTGGTTGCAATGGAACAAATGTCAGATTCTGGTCCAGAATTACGAGCTTCAAATCCTGAAGAAAGGATGAAAGCTTCAAGAGCAACTGGGCAGACGACTTATTCCCAACATGACTTGGGAATAAGAACTGAAATCGCGATGGGCACAAAGGACTATAGTGGAAAGACAATAAACGTTGAAGTAGCAAACCAGATGTACAATTTGCGCAAGTGGCAGACTCGAATAAGAGTTGCTTCTCCAAGGGAGAGAAGACTTGCAAATATTTTACAAAAGATAGGAGAGACCTGCCAAGCCCTGTCACTGTCAAAAAATGTACTAGAGAGTGCATCGATGATCTACAGAAATTTTGAAAGTCAGTGTGAAGCAAAAGGAAAATCTGTTACATGCATGTCAGCAGCTACCATATACATGGCCTGCAAACAATGCGATGTCGTAAGATCGCTAGACGAGATCTGCGCTGCAACTGGAAGTTCTAAGGAACTTGATATGAATGTAAAACTGACAGCAAAATACTATAGAATGCTCGTAATGGAGCTTGGTACAGTAACTGCACCTGTAGTCACTTTAGACAAGTACATCTCAAAGATTGCGAATCTAGCAAAGATTGAGGTACGTGTTGAGAGACTTGCCGCTGAGATTGCACAAAAAACACAAGATCACAACATTGCAGATGGCAAGGCACCAAACGGACTAGCTGCTGCGTATCTCTACATATCTTCAATCCTTCTTGGACAGAGCATGCTTCAAAGAGATGTCTCAAGCATAGCAGGAATCACCGAAGTCACTATAAGAAACAGATGCAAGGAAATCCTTACTGCCTATAAGATTAAAGTTACACTGCGACCTTCGTTAGTTAGAAACTAACCCTTCTCTTTTTATTTTTCAATTAGGTTTTGTGTAAATTGATAAAATAAGATAGACAGTGATTTTAGTTTTGGATCAGATTTGGAAAAAACATTAAATGATATAATCCAAATTCATTCGTAAATGAAAAACTATCACAAATCACTCTTCATTGTTTTGGCGTTGGTAGCATTGATAACTGCTCCAAACCTTCACGCAAATGCAATGGAAATGATTGATTCCAAGATGATGGATGGCAAACTTACTAAAACCAGTTTGCCAATAACAATACCGTTAACCAAAGGTTATGTAAAAGGCTCTGAAGTATTTTACATTTCAACTGAAGCTTCAGATAAAGATCTTGCAGATCATCTTACAAAGATCACAGGATTTAGAGTTGTGTACACCCCCGCATTACAACAAACTCCAGCTGATGCACTAGCTCAAATTTACGCATTTGAAAACGGAATAAAAGGAGAGGGTCCACTTGGATTCCAACCAAATGTAGCAGATTCCCAACCAGGTGATCTAAACTATAGCCCATTGTGGGCTGTCAACATTGTAAAGTGGAATGATAATATCACTCCAAGGGAGCTCAAATCACAATCAGAAATTCTTGCAGCACAAAAAAATGATGAGCTCACAGTAACACCATCAGGCTTTGTAGTAAACTGTCCATTTGTCAAGTGGGATGTCGGTAGCTTGCAAGTGCGTGATGATAAAACACTTTCTGATGAAACTGCATACGGAGGAGGACAGGTCTTAGATATCGATTTAGAAAAGATGCAAGTCACCTTTGTAGCTCACCGAGGATTTGGACCAGATGGTTCTACCATATACTATATCGCAACTGATGCGTCTGTAAAAGATGTTGCAGAGATGCTTGGTGTAGTGTTTGCAGAAAGGACTGGTGCAACTTTACTTTCAGGATCTTCTTCTGATCTTTACGTCTTTACAAATGGAATCAAGGGCACCGGACCGATGGGGTTCCAGGCAAGCATTGGCTCTACAAATGCAGGCGATGAGTTTTACAGCCCAATGTGGAGGATTCAAACAGCAACTTGGGCAGAGCCAGATTCAGCAGACTTTCTTACTATGACTGACGAGATTACGTCTGCAGCCTCAAAAGGTGCTCTAAGTACTGAGGTAGCAGGCGTTGTAGTAAACTGCCCATTTATCGAACTTGATGAGAGCATGATGGAAGACAATATGCACACAATGGATGGTTCCATGGGAGAACACATGGCTTCACCACTAAAGCAAATGGCCATGGGAGTAGATGCTCATGAGGTAAAATGCAATGATGGGTTTGAGATCATATTCAAAGCAACAAATGGAATGCCAGCTTGTGTAAAATCATCAAGTGTTGACAGACTAGTCGAGATCGGATGGGCAGCGAGTCAGGATATGATGATGAAAGACAAGATGATGGAAAAGTAAGATCCTGTAAATCTGAACACAAAGAATCTATTTGAGCTAAAGTTTGTTTAAATCAGTCATATTTTTGTCTATGATTAATTTATAGTTCCACTTTTGGAACAAAAAGCGATCTTTGTTATGAAAATGCGATCTGTTTGTAATATTACAACACTAACAAATAGTTTTAAAAAAATTTCCCAAAAGTGGCACGCAATTGTTATAAGAGATAAAAGCCCGATCATTCGATCTGATCTTTACATTAGTATCAAAGCTGAGCAACTTATATATTTGATAAAAATTTCTCGGATGACAATGAATACAAAAACAACCTTGGCAGTTTCATTGGCTGGAATCTTTGCAATATCGATGATATTTGCAACTTCGGCAATTCCAGCACATGCAAATCCGCCAGGGATACCCGCAGATGAGAAGATGGTCTACAAGTTCAACTATCATGCAATCCCTGAGGGTTCCCCAGATCAGGAACCGAATTGTGGTAGCGGCGCTAAAATCTACAGTCTCTTAGGTGAGAGGAGTGGACATATTCAATGGACGCTTGACACTGCTGACAGTAGTCCACATATCGCAGATTGTAAAACAGAAAGTCTAGATGGTGACTATGCGAATGTCCATGTTGAAGAGGCCGGCAAGTATAATGTATATGTGAGGATACACGGAGCAAATGATGCAGATAACAACCTGCGCTTTTGTATAAACACATTAACTGACGAATTAGGTGACCATCTATGTCTACTTGGAGACTTTACAGTAGGCAAGAGCAAGACATTCACAAAGACTACCGTTAGTTCAAAGCTCTTCGCTGACAGCAATGAAGACATAGTTTATCACATAGACCAGTCATCCAAATTCAGAATAGCTGAATTTAGACTCTATGCACTAGCATAGAATATCAAATCCCTTTTTTCTTTTTTTTAATTGGTACACGACATCATAGATTTCATCTTTCTAAAAATAGTCAATTCTTGCTAAACTATGAAAATGATCGTATGATTTGGTATAATTCTGTCTAATGATAATACATTATTACTAGATTTACTATCCAATGATGTTGGATTATAACAGATTTTGTGACGAAGTTATTGAGACTGATCCAAGAATACGATATGTAGGCATCTACGACAGTGGCGGACGATATGGAAAGTTGCTGGATGATTGAATTCTTTTCTTGACAAGGAAGAAACTGTAGATTCGCTAGAGGATGTTGTCAAGACATTTGCTAAACGTAAATTGCTTGCTCCAAAGATAGGTTATACAATTTACGCACTTGAAACATATGAAAAAGTAAATCGTGTAACCATCCCATTGGCACGAATAGCTTAATTTTGGTAAGTACCGATGCCATTCTTAACCCTAGTGAAATTTTAGATAAAATTCTACAGATAAAAAGAAAGTACGGCTTTTAGATAAGTGATAAAAAACTCATTTTAATGGTTACATATGATGTATAGTTAGATTAAGCTAATTTTTCGTTCACTTATATACAGAAATGAGGTCAATGTAAAATATGGCCATACTTGAAATCAAAGACTTGCATGTATCAAGAGACGGAAAAGAGATACTCAAGGGAGTAAATCTGAAGACGGGTCCTGGCGAGATACATGCTATAATGGGACCAAACGGTTCTGGAAAAAGCACGTTGGCTTATACTTTGCTTGCACATCCAAAGTATCAAGTAACTCAAGGCGACATATTGCTTGATGGTCAGAGCATTCTTAATTTATCAACAGATGAAAGAGCAAAGAAAGGACTCTTTTTGGCATTCCAGTATCCAACCGAAGTTTCAGGTGTGGGATATTCACACTTTCTTAGAACCGCATACAATGCACTCTCCAAGTCTCTTAGTAATGAAAAGCGTGAAGTCTTTCTTACTGTCAGAGAGTTTCAAAACTATTTGAAAAAAAATCTTGATGCCGTTGGACTAAAGCATGACTTTTTATCAAGATATCTAAATGAAGGATTTTCCGGTGGAGAGAAAAAGAGATCCGAAGTTTTACAGATGGCAGTATTGCAACCAGTCATTTCTATTTTAGATGAACCAGACTCTGGATTGGACATTGATGCAGTACAATCTGTTGCAAAAGCAATCAGTCTTACTGCAAGACCTGATGCTACAATCATAGTAATTACTCATTATGCAAGAATTCTCAAATTTCTTTCAAGACTAGATTATGTTCATGTTCTTGCAGACGGCAAAATAATAAAGGAAGGACCAAAGGAGCTTGCTGATGAGCTTGAACAAAAAGGGTATGGTTGGCTTGGCATACAAGAACCTATACAGTCGTAATTTTAAATAAAGCCCAAACTAGACTAGTGCCACATGTCAGAAGAAAAGCGTCAATTTTTCAATTTCTCGTTTTTCAAAGTAGATCCAAAATGGAGGTGGATGGCGGATTTGGCAAAAGAGGAATCTGCAAAAGAAGTAGAAAACATACTAAATCATTCCGGAATAAAGTATCGATCATACTCCACTCTTGGATTAAGAGATGACGCCGAGTTTTTGCTCTGGTTTACTTCGGATAATATAGAACAGTTCCAAGAAGTAATGTCAAAGATCTATCTTACTGTATTTGGAAAATACATCTTTCCAACACATGTGTATCTTTCCAACACAAGACCGTCCCAGTATGCAAAAAGCGGTGCGGGGCATGGATGGCTTGCAGGAGAGGAGCAGAAGACGTATGTCATAGTTTATCCTTTTATCAAAACAAGAGAGTGGTATCTTTTACCTTTAGAAAAAAGAAAAGCCATGATGGATGAGCACATCAAAGTAGGACAAAAATATCCGGAGGTCATTTTGAACACAACTTACTCATTTGGAATCCATGACGAAGATTTCATGCTGGCTTTTGAAACAGACAGGCTAGACAAATTTCAGGATCTTATAATGGACTTGAGAGAAACCCACGTAAGTGCACACATCAAAGTTGACACGCCAATGATTGTTGGTGTAAAAAAAGATATTGTGTCTTTGATAAAGAGTCTTGGATGATGAAAGCACTAAAAGAGTGGGCTACGGTTGTCAAGGCACTAGAAAACGGAAACCAGACTGTATTGTTAAGAAAAGGCGGGATTTTAGAAACAGAATCTGGGTTTAAGGTAGAATCAAGAAAATTTTTCTTGTTTCCAACATATGAACACCAACAGGCTGACTCGCTAAAATCACAGTTTTACGGATATTTGGCAGACGTAAGAGAAAATAAGCCAAAGACAGGAGTCAATAAAATAACATCATATGCCGAAGTCATTGAGGAAGCAGACATTTCGGATATGAAAAAAATTGAAGAGCTGTCACCATTTCACATCTGGAGTGATTATTACATCCAGGAAAGAATGAAGTGGATGCCAGCAAAGCCCATGAAGACAATATTTCTCAAAGTTTACAAAATAAAAGACTCTGAAATCCCAGTCTTGTCTGAATATCAAGGATGCAAATCTTGGATAGACATAAATGTAAATTTGGAGGCTGGACGATCGGTTTTGAACGATAAGGAACTTAAAGAAAAGCTAGAAAAGTTCAGGGGTATAGTAAATTGAAATACAAGACACTTGGTAAAAGCGGAATCAAAGTTTCTGAAATAGGATTTGGAGCATGGACTATTGCTCTTGACTGGTGGGGCAAAAAAATCGACGATGACGAAGCAAAACGCATGCTAAAAAAGGCATATGATGTTGGAATAAACTTCTTTGAGACAGGTGACATGTATGGTAAAGGAAAAAGCGAGAAGCTAATTGGCGAGGTATTTCATGGAATGCGTGATGAGATTGTCATTTCAACAAAGTATGGTTATGACTTTGAAAGTGCGGCACAAATAGGACACAGCGAGCTTCCACAAAAATTTGATCGTGAATTTACAGAACATGCACTGAAAAATAGTCTGGAGAGATTACAGACTGATCATATCGATGTTTATGGTTTGCATAATCCAAAGATGCATCACATAAAAGATGATACGATATTTCAAACACTTGATAAAAAAATAGAAGAGGGAATAATCAAGACATATCAGGTTGCACTTGGTCCTGCAATAGGTTGGACTATGGAAGGATTAGAAGCCATGAATAGAAAAAACGTCAGTGCAGTACAAACAGTCTATAACATTTTAGAACAAACACCTGGAAACGAACTAATCAA
Source organism: Nitrosopumilaceae archaeon (assembly GCA_035457865.1). Taxonomy (GTDB): domain Archaea; phylum Thermoproteota; class Nitrososphaeria; order Nitrososphaerales; family Nitrosopumilaceae; genus UBA8516. Next base: position 1,358 of record DATIAR010000081.1, on the reverse strand, counting down.
AAATGCAGAGAAGAAAAATGTAGGAATTTTGGTACGAGTTCCTGATGCCTCTGGAATACTTACGGGAAAAGTAAATGCAGATACAAAGATTGATGAGAAAGACCATCGTTCAGTTCGAAAAGGCGAATGGATAAAAGAATCCCTAAAAAAAGTAGAACAGCTACGACCAATAGCCAAACGAAACGGTCTAAACATAACAGAGTTTGCAATCAAGTTCATTCTTTCAAAGAAAGCCGTTTCTTCAGTATTGCCTACAGTAATTAGCACTGATGAGATTGAAACATTTGCTGCAATGTCTGATGGAATGTATCTAAATTCTCAAGACATGCAGGAGATAACAGAGATGTACAACCAATGGCCGCAATATGAGTTGAAGGCATCTGTTCCTACTGCCTAATGAGGGTTCAATCTAGATTTTAAATGATTTATTTCAGATTGCAGTTCTATAATTTTTGAATCAATTTCTTGGTCAGATTTAACCTCAGATTTGGCTTTTTTAGCTGTTGTTCTCCATCCTATAAGAAATTGTAAAACCGATAATGCGTTAATTATCATCATATGCTCAACAGTTCCTCCAGATATATTTCTCAAATCAAAGATGTTCCATTGACTAAGTGAAGTTATAGTCACAACAGAGCCAGATATCAATAGAGTTGGGTTCTTGGCGGGATACACTATGTAGCTTTCTAAAGTTTGAATTATCAGGTTAGTCTGGCCAATCTTAGCTAGAGACAAAAATCCTAAAGTAAAAGAAAGAAATGGTCTTGGGATCATGTACAGGTCATCAATTTTCCCAGTTTTCCAAAATCATTTTGATAGCCACATCTGTGGCAATAATTCAAACTGTGTTCATTTGAGATCTTTACAATAGATTTTGTATAAAACAATCTATTGCCACAATTTGGACATTCAACGTATAGTTGTACCATTGACTATCTCGAATGCAAATTTTGATTATAAGGTCCGCGTAGAACTGATAAATTATCCATACAATACAACTAAAATTTGGATGAAATTTTTATGAATGATTTATTCGAAATCTTAATTACAAAATAATCAACTGACTCCTTCATGGAAGACGATTATCCTAGATTCTTTGAATTGTCACCAGACGAAAGATGGTTTAAGGAAGAAACGATAAAGTTTGTAAGAAGACTGAAAAGAAAATTTTCTTAGTTTCACATATCCAATTTAGGCAGGGATATAGCCTTCTATTGTATATTCGTGCTCTACAAAATATTCTACTCGAGTCTTTTTGAACTCTCTTGAACTAAACAGAATTCTATAGTCATCTATGCCAATTTGTTTCTGAATTTCTTTTGCCATCTTTTCTGCATCTTGTTGGGATTTACAGTGGA
>DATIAR010000080.1:0-3781 GCA_035457865.1 Nitrosopumilaceae archaeon | reverse complement strand
CTAACAGGCCATGTCTTTGCGCCTACATGGTCTATTACCGCATCTACTCCATCATTTTTGGTATGTCTGAGAACCTCAGTAATAACATCTGATCTGTTCCTGTTTATGATGAAATCAGCACCTAATTTCCTTGCCATGGTAGCTTTTTTTGAATCCGAAACTACAGTAATGACATTGATTCCTTTTGCTTTAGCTAAAAGTATTGCTGCAGATCCTACCCCGCTGTTTGCACCCCAAATTAGTATTGTATTATCTTTCTTGCATTTTGATTTATCTAACATATTCCAAGCAGTAAGATAGGACACATTTAGAGCAGAAGCTTCTGCATCGGAGAACCAATCTGGTTTTTTAATTATGTTCTCTTGAGGAATTTGAATAAATTCTGCATAACCCCCTTTGTATTCTCCAAATCCTCCTATGATTGTAAATGAAACTCTTGGAGTTTTACTTTTTATTGCAGGGTATACAACAACTTTTTCGCCTTTCTTGAAATTTCGAAAATCACTAGTCAGAGTACCACAAACATCACAGCCCAAAATGTGTGGAAAAGAAACTTTTCTTCCAGGAAGACCATTTCTAACCCAAATGTCCAAATGGTTTACTGCACAATAATTTACCTTTACAATCATATGATCTTTCTTTGGTTTAGGTTCTTGTATGTTTTCAAATGATAAAACTTCTGGCCCGCCATGTTTCCTGATAACAACAGCTTTCAATGATTAGGTGAATGCAAAATAACTATTTTAGGTTGTGCATAGCTTTCAGATCTTTTGCAAACTGTGAAAGGTTTGATGGAATCTCAAAAACCACTGAATCTTTTAACGATAAACCTAGTTCTTTTTTCTTGTTCCATGCATTGGAATTAAATTCTACTATATTCTTTGTAAATTCTGTCCAGTCCTCGTAATTTCCTTTCTCTAGAAATCTTTCTCTATGTATAGATTTATCAGAATAGAGATTCAGCCACAGATAATCTGTTATAAATGGAGTTATTGGAGCAAGTAGAAGCAACACGGTAGAAAGAACTTTGTGTAGAGTAAATATTGCACCATCTCTCTCTTCTTCTGAAAATCCTGTCCCATAGGCACGTCCTTTTGTCATTTCTATGTAATGTGCAGCAAAAAGATTCCAAGTAAACTCTCTAAGGGCAGTAGCAGGAATGAAAAAATTGTATTCGCTATATCCTTTCTTACATTCTATAACAACCTTATCAAGCTCAGAAAGAATCCATTTGTCAGTAGAACTTAGTTTTCCTGTCTTTAAAACTGGAAATCCAGAAAGAAACCTAGAAACATTCCATAGTTTACTGAGAAACTTTTTTGTTGATTCAATTTTTTGCTCTGAGCATCTAAAATCGTATCCTAGATTAATTTCGCTTGCACTCCAGAATCTAAAAGCGTCAGCACCAAATTTTTGTATGACTGGTAAAGGATCTACCACATTTCCTTTACTTTTGCTCATCTTTGTACCATGCTCATCAACTCCGTATCCCATTATCCAAGCCTCAGACCAGGGAGCTTTGCCAGTTAGTTGTTCACATCTCAAAAGAGTGTAGTATAACCAAGTTCTTACAATATCCTTTGATTGTGGTCTTAGTGTTGTAGGATATGTCTTTTTAAAAAATTCATTATCGCGTTGATATTTTGAAACAAAAAGTGGCGATACACTTGAATCCATCCATGTGTCAAAAGTTCTTTCTTCACCAACAAATTCACTTGTACCACATTTTGTACATTTTGTAATTGGGCTATTGTCTTTCCATGGTCTGTAGTATTTGCCAGCTTCTGGTATGTGTGGCTCTGAACATTTTTTACAATACCATATTGGGATTTCAGTTCCATAGTATCGTCTTCTTGATATGGGCCAATCAATTGAAATGGAATCTAACCAGTTCATTAGAATTTGTTTGTGCATAGGAGGGTGGAAATTGATCTTTGAGCCAAGCTCCCTCATCTTCTCCACTGAATCTTTCTGCTTTACATAATATTCTTCCATAGGTATTATCTCAATTGGAACCTTGCTTCTCTCAGAAATAGGCGTACGGTGATTGATGTTGTCTATCTTTTCAACAAACCCCTGATTCTGTAAATCTTCGATTATTTTTTCTCTTGCTTGTTTTACCTTTAATCCTGTATATGCGCCAGCAACATTAGTCATACGACCATCTTTTCCAATGGCTACGATTTCTTGCAATTTTAGTTCCCTAAATAACGCAACATCATTTTGGTCACCATAGCTACATACCATGACAACACCAGATCCAAACTCTTTTTCTGCAGAAGGATGTGTTAGAATCTCAACCTCACGGTTAACTAATGGAATAACTATTTTCTTGCCAACTAAATTGGCATATCTTTCATCATCAGGATTTACAATTACTGTTTGACATGCGCACAAAAGTTCTGGTCTAGTACTTGCCACTGTCAATGATTTTTCAGAATCTTTTATTTTGAATTTCATGTGAACTAATTTTGTAGGAATTTCTTGATACGTTATTTCTGCATCTGCAATTGTAGTCCCAGTAACCCAGTCGTAATTGTTTGGTCTATTTGCAAGATATATCAAACCTTTTTTCCAAAGATCGATAAACGTTGATTGCGTAAGTGTTCTATATTCTTCAGAGTCTGTTCTATAATATTCTGAAAAATTTCCGCTAAGACCAAGATTTGTCATTATCTGAATCATTTCTGCTTCTAGATCGTCTAATGCAGTTGCACAAAGCTTTAAGAATTCTCCACGCTCTGTTTCGCGCATTCTGATGTTGTATTTTTTTTCAGTGTACATCTCAACGGGTAAGCCGTTTCTGTCTATCCCTATTGGGAAAAGGACATTTTTGCCAGACATTCTTGCTGTCCTTGCAATCATGTCTATTTGTGCATAATGTGCAGCTGCTCCTATGTGCCATGGCCTTCCAGATGGATAAGGTGGTGGAGTGTCTATAACAAAAACATCGCCTTCTGGCTTGAAATCGTAAATATGAGAATCTTTCCACTGTTTTAGAATCTGTTTTTCAAGCTCTGGGTTCCACGCAGTCTCTTTGATCCTAGGTTCCATATCTTAAGACTTGGAGATGTGTGATAAAATATGGGCTCCTTTGTTGTATCCTTCGTAAATATAGACTCCTACTGCCTCTATGCATTCTGGCATTTTTGGAATAAGGAGCTTAATAATTTCTGTGGAGAGATTTTCTACTGTGGCTTCTCCCTCAAGTAGATATGTTGTGTTTTTTGGAACCTGTAAATCAAACATGCCTTTTGGACCATCAAATGCAATTTTATAATGTAAATCATCTTCTTTAATTAGATATTTTCTATTGATGAAAAACTTGTGATCAAGAATAGAAATTACTTCTTTGATAATTTTTTTTGCTTCACTAAAATCTATCAACAGATTATTTTTCATCTCTCCCACAAGCTCAACCATTACAGAGGATGTGTGTCCATGAAGTATTGAACACTTTTCTACTAATGGAAGAATATGGGCATAATCAAATGCAAATGATGGGTCTTCAATGAAAATGGATCCCGTTTGTACATCTCTAGTTTTGTAAAGTATGATATCTTCTAATTCTTTTATTTGTGCAGCAAATTTTGGATGACCAATTGCAATTATTCTGGTTTCAGGAAATTCATGTTTTATTTCCTTGTATTTTGTTATATCTTTTTCATCATCAATTACCTCAATGAATCCTTTTTCTGTTTTAAAATCTACAATAACATTTTTTCCATCTTTGAGAGTTAGCTTGTGATTGTATTCATATTTTATGTCCAAAAATGATAGC
>DATIAR010000079.1:0-2948 GCA_035457865.1 Nitrosopumilaceae archaeon | reverse complement strand
AACTGATTCTTACGATGTTTATTGCATGAAAGATGGAGAAGTATTAACTACCAATGCACGCGAGATGTTAGATGTAAGAGACATATCAACAACAAAGGCATCTTCTTTGTTACATAGAATAAGATCATTATCAAAAAACGACACCATAGAAAAAGCAGCAACAGCGATGGCGCATTATAGAATGCGTTCTTTTCCGATTGTCGATAAGAATCAGATAACAGGCGTAGTCACAGCTAAAAGCATAGTCAATCTGTTAGCACACCAAAATTTGAAATGGATTAGAGCAAATTCGATTTTAACACCTAATCCAATTGTATTAAGCAATATAGAGTCACTAGCTAAGGCAAGAAGTGTTATGATGACAAAGAGGATAGATCACATACCAATACTTCACAAAGGCAAAGTAGGACAGGTCTTGACATCAATGCATTTACTACAATCGATAACGCCTCCACAAAGAATAGGCAGTGATCAGAAAGGCATTGACATGTTAAGAAGATTTGAATCAGACATAGGTAATGTTGGTAGTACACGTGTTCCTCTATGTAACACGAATGATTCTCTAAGTACTGTAATAGATACAATGTTAAAAACCGATACTACTTGTTGCCTACTCACTTTATGGAATAATCTTCATGGGATAATTACCTACAAAGATATACTTGGTCTTCTTTTGACAAAAATTCCAAGCGAGGTTCCACTTTACATAATTGGAATGCCAGACGATGCTAAAAATGCAGAAATTGTCAAAACAAAATTTCAAAAAATAATCAGTAATTTAATCAAAGTCTATCCCGAAGTTGAGGAGGCTAGAGCTTCAATAAAGACAATACACAATCCAACAAGCCAACGAAAACACTTTGAGATTTCACTTAGAATAGTTACTCCTTACAAAACCCACAACTACATTGAATTAGGATGGGATCTTTCTAAAGTCTTTGATGCTCTTGGAAGACGGACAATAAGAAACCTTTCCAAACGAAGTAAAAAACGCTGGAAAACTTCGATACGAAAGATGGATAATTTTGTCTATAAAAAATACTAATTTTAAAAACTATGCAAATATCGCAGGTTTAAAAAGCACTAGGAAGTTTCTTTCAGTTGCAAAGAATGAGACAGCTGGCAATGTTAAGAAAATCATAGTGGATAGAACAAACGAATTCGAAATAATAGATGATGTTTACGTCGTAGATAAAAATAACATACTTGAAGGTGCAGTTTCATTAAGGGAGCTTTTGCAAACTCCAAACGAAGTAAAGTTAGAAACAATTATGAAAAAAAATATTGCCTCAGTAAGATATCATAGCCATCAAGAAAGAGTGATTCAACTTGCGTTAAAGAATGACTTGAAAGCAGTGCCTGTAGTAGATAAAGAAAACCGCCTTTTAGGTGTCATACCACATGATGTCATTTTAGATATATTTCATCATGAATTTCGTGAAGATATCCTCAGTTCAGGTGGCATTCACCATAAAGTGAAAGGGATAGAAGAAATCACGTCGCCTGTTTCCATGCTGATAAAAGCTAGGTTACCATCATTGATTCTTGGGTTACTAGGTGGTCTGGTAGCTGCTTACATCGTAAGCGGTTTTGAGGAAGTTTTGAAGTCGTATCTAGTCTTAGCCGCATTTATGCCGGTTATGATTTATTTGAGTGATGCAATAGGGACACAATCTCAGACCCTTGTTGTTAGAATGATCTCAATGGAACCTAAATTTTCTTTAAAGCGTTATCTAACACGTGAAATCAAGATAGGTGCAAGTCTTGGGGCTATTTTTGCAATATTACTTTTCATAGCAACAATCTTGGGATGGGGGCCTATCTCTTTGGGCATGATCATAGGAATCAGCATGTTTGTAAGCATGTTGACTCAGGCATTCATTGCAACATATTTATCAATCATATTAACAAAATTTCATGTGGATCCTGCCGTTGCATCAGGACCAATTGCAACAATTATCAGCGATATAACAACTGTCATAGTATACTTTAGTATGGCAACCATACTTTTAGAGAACCTTTAGTTCATTTGTTAGAAATCAATGAACAATAGTTACTGGGCAGGTAGCATGTTCAGAAATAAATCTGGCAGTACTTCCCAGTCGCTTAATTGCAGCTAGACCTTTCATGCGTCGGCTACCCATAATTATGAGGTTTGTTTTGTTTTTCTTTGCGTACTTTAAGATCGTATATGATACATCTCCTTCAACTACCTTATAGAATGCCTTTGCTCCTTCTTCTCTACATTTTTCTGTAACCTTTTTAATTTCTATTTCACCCTTTGACTTTAATTCTTTAATGATTTTTCCATAATCAGCCATAGTTGCACCGGTATAGATTGAAGGCTCACTCATTGGATAAAACATGGGTATTACCATCAATAGTTCCAAATTTGCATTGAAATTACGTGCTATTTCTTTTCCTAACTCTAATGCTTTTTTTGAAAGTGGCGAACCCTCGTATGGAATCAGAATGTTACGTATTATCATCAGAACATCTCCTTTATTTTGCTTCTGTACTTTTCTGCAATTGTACCAAACTCAGCAAAATCTTGTTCAGTTGGAGATTTCATTCTCATTGCAAATTGGGTTACAAATGTAGGCAACACAGTTCCAATAATCAGTGTAAAACACGCATCTGACAAGTCTTTTACTCTTGGAAATGCCAGTTTGATAAATGGCAAGTATGCTTTTGTTTGATCAATCATTAATTCAATCTGTTTTTCTATTATTTGCTTTATTTCTGCTGGGATTGCCATACAGAATTACTTCCTAAAGGCAATTTGATAAGGTTTGGGTTGATAATGGTGTGAGCAGAGAAAAACTGTTTTACCATCAATTATTTTAGCAGTAATTGAAATTCCATTCAGTTCTTTTTTGCATAAATAACATACAAGTGGGGCTACAGTAGAATTTAGAATACTTTTCTTGTCTTTATGATATAAATCA
>DATIAR010000078.1:0-33020 GCA_035457865.1 Nitrosopumilaceae archaeon | reverse complement strand
TTAGTTGGCGTGGTTTCCTAAGTAAAAACCCATACTTGTGTTGTAAAAATTCCTCAGTGGCAAAATGCTTTTTGTAGTCTAATTTTAATTCAGAAACTGAGTTGTATATTTTTACATCATAAATCTCAACTTTACCTATGATAACTCCAGTTCGAAGCTTTGTCTCATCAAATCCTAGTTTTTTACATGCATCTTTTTTAATCTTAAATGGAGCATGAACTAGAAATTCGCCACGATATTTTGTATTCCATGTTCTAAGTTCAATTGTTTTTTTACCTTGAACTATAAGATCAGCATAAGGCTGTGATACTGACAAACACTTCATTCAATTTCTTCCTAAAACATTTAGAACTCTATTTGGTATGTCATTTAACCTACTGACCGCAAGAGTATTTTCATATCCAAGATGCTTTAGATTACTAGCAATTATTGTCGATATCATTGGACTTGGACCCACTCCAATTGCAACCATCTTGATACCTAAAAGCTTGAATGTATTTGCCATTACACGAACAGCGTCAGGGTCTGACGGTTCGCCATCAGACAAAGTAAGGAATATGTCTGGTTTTTTTGAGCGTATCATTGGAAGCATTAGTGAATAAACTTCAGCTAGGGGAGTGCCACCATTTGCTTTTATCTGGGCTAATCTTTTTGCAGCCATGTTATTCCACTTGATATTTTCTGGTTTGATTAGCCAGCATGTTACCTGTTTCTGTTCTGTATTAAACGCATAAACTGAGAATTTTACTTTTAAAAACGCAAGTACTTCACATAAGGCCAAGGTTGCTTTTTTGTATTGTACCTGCTCGTTTGCTATACTTGAGGAATGGTCAAGTAATATGACGATTCTTGTTTTTATTGTAATCTTTTTGTCTGTAAGAAATGGGCTATGTCCCTCAATGTAGGTTTCTTCGTCAAACTCATCACCCCTGCTAACATGTTGTTCTTTCCAACCCGTCTTCCATTCCTTGAATTTAGCTTTTAGATTGTTTACAAGATCTGTGTCATAAATCATTGTTTCATCAACATTCATGGAACTAGGAACACTAATTCCGATGTTTTCAGCACTCAGTCCCCTATTTTCATTTATTTGATTCTCTTCTAGTAACACCTTGAACTCTTCAAAAACGGTCTTTCCTTCAACAATTCGCTTCGGATCGAGATCACCAAAATCACTCTCACGGAATTTTGCTATCTTTCCAAGCGTTTTTACAAAATCCTCTTCTGATATTGCAATACCGCTACCAATCTTTGGTACTGACAGCGGGATTGTTATCAACGCATCTAATTCTAAAATTTTAATAATCTCTGGAATCTTTTTCTCAAGCCATTCTGTACCATGATTCTTTTCTATTGATTCTTTAACAAATTCTTTTGCAAATTCAGCAGCTTTTACAATTTTGTCAAACTGACTTGGATTAACTTCACCTTTGATATCACCCATCAAGAAATACTGAGAAAATGCCTCTGCTATTCTCGTTTTTCCATAAAGAGAGTTCAAAAGAGGTCTGTAAAGCCAGGCAAAACCATAACTGAATATTATCTCTTCATCCATTCCGCGCCATTGCCTTCTACCTATGGTTTCAATTCGTCTAGTTTCAAGAGTATTAAGCAAAAAACCAAAAGCATGATCATTGCTTAGGATTTTTGTACAGTGTTTTACTCTCATTGCTTCATACCACAAGGCAGTCCTAAACTGTCTGTATTTTTGAAAGTCAGTCCCAACGTAATGATCCAAAGGATACATGACTACCCTGTTTTCTTTTAATTTTGTCTGGATTTCTTTTTGTTCACTAATACCTACTGAAATGTTCTTTTCAGACCATCTTCTTACAAGGAAAGTAGCGATTTCAAGTAATGTGTCATTTCTAAGGTGTAATGATTGCATCAGTTGCCAAACATTGACGTTATGATGTCGCTGACCTTTTGATACTCGATATTACCCCACTGTGAATATACATTGGCAAAGACAATATCTGCAGCTTGTCTTGGTTTTAGGCCAGCATCGAGGAGCTTACCAAATGCTATTGTTTCTCGTAAGCTTGGCGAATAATACAATTCCTCTACTGCAGCAGCTTGTCGTAACAAATTTGCAAGCTTGATTCCTTGTAAAAGTTCTTTGTCATTTGAGCCAGAAATGTATTTTTTAACAATTTGTAATTCAATCTCTTCTGGTGGGTATTCTAGTCTTATTCTTACGGGAAATCTACTGAGAATCTGTGGGGGAAGTTCTTTTGTTCCAACATGTGTTAATGGATTAATTGTTGCAACGACAAACCAATCACTGTTTGCCTGGATTAATTCCCCACCTGATTCTTTTAGAATGATCTGCCTCCTATCATCTAATGCTTCATCTAATCTTAACAAAACATCTGCCTCAGCTGCATTTATCTCATCAAGATAAAGCATATTTCCTTCTCTCATTGATTTTACCAATATGCCTTCATCAAAACCAATGGAACCATTTTCCAAACTTTTCGAACCTACTAGATGACTCTCACGTGTTCTTAAGCTAAAGTTTACCGATTCAAGTTTGACGCCTTTTTTTGCTGCAAACTCACGAACAAGGGTTGTCTTTCCAGTACCTTTTGGACCTATAATTAATACGAATAAACCTGACTCGTATGCCTTATCTAAAATCTCGAAGGAATTATTCCAATCTATGTATAATGACTCTGCAAGCACTATGATTGGGAATATGAAACCTTAATTTAAAAATAGTCTTGTTTGCGTGTTAAACTTGTTACTACATGGAGCAGTAGCGCAATACCTTAGGAGTAGATTAGTTTTTGATTTTTTCAAAAGACTCGTCTAATGTTTTATGTAGAGTGTGATTCCATGCATCATAACCATCTGGCGTCTTGGGGAAATTGTAATAATGTTCTGTCAAAATCTTGTTTTGTTGTGCTGTGAATCTCAAGCCATCTGCAAGTTGTTTGTTTAATGCACCACGGATCATCATTCCAAGTTTCCCAACGGTTCCAAAATCTGGATGTTCGCCTCTACTTATGGCTTCAACATCCAAGTTTGACAAAAAGTGTTTCATTCCATAATTTATCTGATCATTAGTTAAAGTTTGCAGTAGTCGTCTAAAGACCTCAAGTCCTGCAGTTTTGTATCCATAGTCATTTATGAAATCAATATTGTATTGCCATAGTCCCTTTTCAGTAACATCATTTGCTTCAATTGCAGATACTGCATCTCTTCCAATTATCGTGGCAGCTACAATTGCAGGACCAATTCCTCCTGCATCAAGTGGTTTTGGCATCCACGCAGAATCGCCCACAAGCATGTATCCATTTGCCACAAGACAATCATTTTGTCTTCTAACTGAAACCTGCCATGTACCAGTACTATTAACAGAATCACTTGGATCATCTGAGAGTCGTGGGTTTTTGATTGCTTTATTGAGCTTAACATAATCATTTATCAATTTTACCACATCGTCTTTCTTGCCTAATCTCTCATTTCTTTTCTGGAGTTCTTTTTGTTGAACTCCTAAACCTATGTTTACCTTATTCTTGCCTTTTGGAAACACCCATCCATATCCCCCTGGAGCAATGTCTTGATCTAAATGTATGATACAATAATCAGGATCAAAATCTGTCTTATCCTCTACTCCTGTTTCAAACTTCATTATGTGTCTTCCAGTAGCTTCTAAATCATCACGATCTATCTTCCTTTCAATTTTTGATTTGATGGACAAACCATTTCGCAACATTGATGCAACTCCTGTTGCATCGATTACTATCTTTGCAGTTTTCTTGTATGGTTGGTTTGTTAACAGATCTGTTCCTTCTACGCCTACGACTGAATCATTTTCATATAGTAAATTTCTCAGGGCAACAGAGAATTGAAAATTGATTCCCATATTTTTAGAATCCCGAAGCTGACGTTTTGGAAGTTCTTGTCTATTAAGCATAAATCCTTCTCCATCAAATGGGATCGAAGTTTCTCTGTCTGGGGAAAATGCCATGACCCCTTTTACGGGATGCTCAATCTCTGGCTTTCCCCATGATATCTTAATTCTTTCTGTCATGTAGTCTACTGTGTTTTTACCAACTGCATCTCCGCAGATCCATCCGCTGATTGTTTTTTTACCAACAGTTGGTTCTGGATTTCTATCTATTACAAGAATCGATAATCTTTGTTTAGAATAAAACGCAGCAGATTGAGCTGCGATCATTCCAGCTAGTCCTCCTCCAGCTACTATTATATCGTAATCTATTTTCACAGCCAAAAAACAGGATCTACTCTATTTAAAAGAACCGTGTAATAATAGATCACAATTTTTTGGGTCAGTTCGTCGCGGCTTCTTCACAGCAAGTGCTCAGACTGGAGCGGCAAACCCTCATCCCCAATGTTTTTGTGGTTGGAATACTATTAAACGCTCCTTTGCAAAGACTTGAGAGTTCCCGATACTGTGATTATCTTACATTCTTTTTTAATCTCTGATATCACCTGAGAAAGATTAGCAAGCTTACATGAAACTACAACATATCCATCTTGATTTGAGATTAACTTTATGTTAGAAATCTTTTCAATATTTGCATTGTCTGATCTTAGTAGAATGTATCTTTTTTTCTGTTTCAAGACTTTAAAAGATCCCTGTAATTCTTGACAAGATCACTTTTTTTGTACACCGGCATAGAAATTTTTATTTTCATGGCATCATTTTGCTGAATGTTAATAGTGTTTCTTATTATGTCTTGTTTACTGATTCGCAAAAATAGAGACGATCCTTCAAAATGCATGTCTATGTTATCAAAAAAGTCAGTCATCTGAACCTTTGAAATTTTTGAAATTACATTGTGAATAAACTCTTGTGCTCTTTTTTTTGTTAATTTTGTTTTTAACAGTAAAATCGTATTTCCAAAATGACCTACAAGTTTTTCTTCAGTAAACTCATCTTCCTTTATTTCAAATATAGTAAATATGGAATCTAGGATCTTTTTTCTATCCTCAGTGGCATGTATGATGACTTCTACAGTAATCTCTAGATGATTTACCATGCCATTTAGAATCTATATGAATAATAAATCTATTAGGCTTGAAGCAATGCAATCTCAGCTTCAGCTGTTCTGATTATTTTTGCTTTTTCAATACCTACGTGTCTCACATGAATTATTTTCTTAACTGCTGCCATTATGTCAGAATTTATCTTTCCAAAAGCAGTAGCTTGTACAAATTGTTCTATTGTCATTTCTGGTATTGTTTTTAACATTACATCTCGTGCAATTAATCTAAGAGCATGTTTGCGAGACGTGTTAAGTTTCTTTTGTGTAAGTGCGATAATTTTAATTCTGAAAATATAACCATCTTTTGTTTTGTAATCCCCTATGAAATTAATCAAAGAAGAACCGCGTCTTACAAGGCTTCGTAAAAATTCTTTTGCATATTCGTATCTCTTGAAGATGGTTGTAGCAGTATCTCCTTCAACTTTGTTTATCTGGAAATATAGTTTGTATTGATGTTGTGAGGGATCACCTTTTATTATATCAAACAAGGTAACTTCAATTACACGACCTATGGCGCTTGCATCATCAGTAATTGGAATGTAAGCTACTGGAACATTGTTAAACGCAGAAGGAGCAAGTACTGTTACCCATTTTTTCTCTCTCCACTTGTCCTTTATCCTTGCTGTCTTTTGACGTGCCAACTATGATCGACGTTTGAAGCCAAAATATAAGTTGTACGACTTTTAGATAGTGGCCTTGCCAACATATTTCTGCAAAATCTTTGGAACTACAACATGCCCATCTTTTGTCTGAAAATTTTCCAATATTGAGACTAGAGTTCTTGATGTGGCTACTAGTGTGCTGTTCATTGTGTGAATATATTTTGGTTGATCATTTGTCCTATCACGAAATCTAATCTTTAGTCGTCTTGCTTGAAAATCAAGACAATTAGAGCACGAAACAATCTCACGATAGTTATTCTGTCCTGCCATCCATGCTTCAAGATCATAAGTCTTTGCAGAAATTTTTCCAAGATCGCCACTTGACAAGACCATTATCCTATATGGAATCTCAAGCTTTTGATAAAATTCTTCTACAACAGATAACATCCGTTCATGTTCTTTCCAGGACTCTTCTGGTCTTGAAAAAATGAACTGCTCAACCTTTTCAAACTGATGAACACGAAAAATTCCCTTCTGATCTCTTCCATGTGCACCAGCTTCTTTTCTAAAACAAGGACTCACCCCTGCATATCTAATCGGCAAATTCTTTCCATCCAAAATTTCATCAGAGTGCATCGATGCCACTGCATGTTCTGATGTTCCGATAAGATACAGATCATCTCCCTCAATTTTGTAAATTACATCTTCAAAATCATTTGCTATAATAGCTCCTTCCATTGAACTGCGATTTATCATGTAAGGTGTTTGGATTGGAGTATAGTTTTTTTCAGAAAGAAAATCTAGGGCATAGTGTATTAGTGCTTGATTTAGCTTGACGAGATCATTTTTCAAGTAATAAAACCTAGCACCAGCCACTTTTGCAGCCCTTTCCAAGTCGATAAGATCAAGATTCTGTGATATGTCTATGTGATCTTTTATTTTAAAATCAAATTGAGGAATTTTTCCCCATTTTCTTATTTCTTTATTTGCAGTTTCATCTTTTCCAATTGGAACAGACTCATGAGTAAGATTTGGCAATGTTAGCGCGAGTTTAGTATACTCTGACTCTGTCTTAGTTTGAAGGATCTCTAATCCAGAGAGCGTTTCAGAAACTTGTCTCATCTGGTCTATGAGTGGTGTTGTATCTTGATCTATTTTTTTTTTCTGTGCAATTTCTAAAGCGATTTCATTTTTTTTCTTGCGTAAATCATCTGTTTTGATGATTAATTCTCTTCGTTCCTTGTCTAATTTTATTAAATCTTCAAGTGAAAAATTAACAGCTCTGTCTTTGAGCATCTTTCTTATTATTTCTGGATTTTCTCGAAGAATTTTTGGATCAAGCATCAGCTAGTCACTCTAAGTACAACTTGGGTTTGTTCAAGGACTTCATCAATAGTAGAGATCAAACTTCGTATATTTCCCTTACCTTGAAAAGTAAAGACAAGTGAGTTGTCAACATTTTCAATCTGAAATGAAAGATTTTCTGGAAAATCTACATTATCTGGTTCTAATGCTTTTCTAATAGAATTAACCTTTTGTGGTGTTAGATTATTTAGAACGATTTGAACCCTGCACTGTAGTGACATTTTCTTCCAAACAATCTAAAAACTCGTCTAATTTGTCTTTAGTTATTCTGGCTCCGGCAGCTGCATCATGGCCTCCACCAGCTCCAGAAACTTTAGTAGCACATGATCTCATTAACAAACCAAGGTTGACTTCAGATTTGCATCCAGTAGATTTTCTAGATGAAAATTTGATTGTTCCTTCGTCGCCATTTGTTCTAAGTATGATTATTTTACCAGTATTTTTTTGTGACCCGCCTAGCAATGAAGACACTGCACCAGTCATGTTTTCTGGCACCAATCCCTCTCCATTTACCATGACATATTGACCATTGTCTACAACTCTCCAGCGTTCACTTGCAAGCGTATTCATGTATGTTCTCAACAATGTGCGATATTCTAACAATATGCTCTCTCCTTCTTCAAGCATCTTTGTCCTGTCTCCCATACAAATGGCAATCCCAACTCCAGCCTTTCGAATTCTTCCACAAGAGTTTAGCATGGTAGAAAACTCTCTTGCATCACGCAAGAAGCTACGTTTGTCTTCACCAGAAAGTGTGTAAGTGTATCCCACCAGCTCATCCATTATCTCAGTAGCATTTTTAGTAGATGTAAATTTTGAAATGACTTCAAGCAAATTTCTTTTTTCATCTTCTGTGAGTTCTGCTGGGACACGCCATCTGCTACCATCTTTTAATTTGATTCCTGAAGAATTCAACAGAGAAAGACAAGTGTCACGATTCCATGTAAGACCTTCGATAAAAGGATGTGATGTGAAGGCTAATGCATCAGGAAGTGATCGAGTTTCTCTACCCACAAGCAATACGTCAAGATCAATTTCTACCTGACCATTTTTCTTGGCAGTGTTGGCAATATCCAAATTAATCCCTGTAAACGATTTTTTTTCTCCCTGATCTTGTCTGTCACCTAATGCTGAAACTACGGCAATCCAAGCAAGATCTGTGTTTTCCTTATGCAAAGCTTTTGAAACTAAATAACACATTCCACCTGCAGAAACTTCACGACCACCATCGATGTTGTACTTCCAGGCATTTATCACACGTTCATTATCTAATTCCTCTTTTGGGATTTGATGATGATCAACAATAATCCAGTTGTCATCTAAAATTGCATCAAGATCTTTTGCAAATCCGCCACCCAGATCTGTTATGATGTGAAGATCACGAGAATCATTTTTGAGCTTCTCAATCAAATTCTTGCTGCACTCGTTTACAGTACGTACCGTGCACCTAGCTCCTGATCTTATGAGGGATTTTGTAACAATGCTTCCCGATGTAATTCCATCGCAATCCAAGTGAGTTATTACAGAAATACTCTTACCAGCTTTTATGCAGTCAGAAACTTTGTCATGAAAATATGATAATGCACTATCCAAATTATTTGTCATTACTCAAGTTGAGCAATGACTGACTTATATTTCCAAGTTTTGGGTATGCGACCAATTTTCTTATAATAGGATGATAATCTATGCACTTTGGCTTCCAGTAATTCAAGGGAGCGAACGTTTCTCCTATCAGATGTGTGTGTTTTAAGATGCTTTTGTAATCCGAGTGCTTTTCTTACAATATTGTTTAGGTCTTCTGGCATCTCTTGCTTGATTCCTTTCTGTTCAAGGGTCTCAGTTATCGATTTTTTTGTTATTGATTTTACTAATGGAATTGCATATTGATCACGAAGTTTTACTCCTATTTCGCTTGTTGTAAGCCCATCTTTTGCATACTTCAGAATGAGCTCCTCAATTTCTTGGGTATTTTGTTTTACCCATTTTGTAGAACTAGGGGTAATGGGTCTAATCGAATGTGATTGACCATGCCTGTGCGAATGTAGTCGTCCCATACCGTCGCTTGGTCTAAGGGCAAAACATAAACGTTACTTCAATTCTGGAAAATTTTTGATAATTGACAAAAAAGTTAAATATCAAAGCAAGTCACTCTGTGTCTAGGTGCATGATATGAATAAACCTATAGTAATTGGCGCAACCATACTGGCACTCTTTGCTGCGTCTACTCTCCTTCCAATGGCAGCTGCTCAATATGCAGGAGTTGGTGGAGGAGGAAATGTCAACTTAGAGGAACAGTTAGCGCTTGCCAAAGCAAAAGTGAAGGCCGCAGAAGAAAACCCGGCAACAGGTTCTGGTACGCCATACCTTGACGCAACAGGTGTCGTTGGTGGTTCAGTAATTGTAGGCGCGGTATTTGGCGGAATTGCAATTGCCTTTATTGTAAAAGGCAGAAGCGGCAGATTCGCAAAAACAAAATAAACTTTTTTCCCTTTTATTATTTTTAATAGCGTTAACTGTAAATATCATATCTGATTGAGACAGAAATGTATATATCATACATAAAATGTTTTCATACATGATGAGCGCTATATTCGGTTTGCTCGTAGGAATTCTGTCCAACTTTGCAGGCCAGATAGGTCCAGCTTATGACCCACTCTTCTATGATGTGATGGTCTACATATTTGGAACTATCATGTTTGCAGTATTCATACTTGGAATCATCGCATTCTGGATGAGAGTACACGGTTTGGGTGGCGATACACGAGAAAGATGGGTTTCTGAACTAGACAAACACTTCGAGAAAGAAGGTATTGGTCTGATACCAGACAACGGTAAATACTGGTAAACATCCAAAAATCTTTTTCCTTATTTTTCATATTTATCTTTTTAATTCTGATTCTACTGGAAATTATTTTGAACTAGGTTTCTGGTGGTAAAAAGTCATGTTCTTGTGCAGTATCTGCACCCTTGGTTACAAACTCTGCTCTGTAATGATTACCATTTACTAATTTGGCATGAATATAATCGGGTGTCTCTACACCATTTACCAAAATCCTTGATTTGGACTCATCCATGTCTCGCATAGGAAATCCATCTTTATGATAGGTGGTCCAAGTCCACAAAAAGTGACCTATTTCAAAAGGATATTCTTTTTCCCACTCTGCGTAAACTACTCCATCATTTGAAAGTGTGTAAAGTGAATGTGTGCATCCGGGGTTTCTACCAATATTTGCAGGTATTTCTGCTTTTTCACCGTTAACGATGATTTCTATTGTTGAAGTAATTTTGTATTTAATATCACGATTATCAATACATTGTTTTAACGGATTGTCAGCATTAAATTGATTTTGAATTGCTGTACTTGCTAATCCTATAGATATTGCTATGCCTGCAGTTATGGCAAGAAATCGTAGGGTTTGCTTGCGTTTTGCAGGGTCACCCATTCCAGGCCAAATCATAAGACTCATCTGATAGCTTTAGTTATAATGATTTTGTCTTTTTAGCAGAGTTGGTCTGAACGAATTTGACTAGGTCAGTCTATCGACAAATGAAAAATTAAGAAAATGAAAAGGAGGGAGGGTTTTAGATCACTTGCCACGGTCTGGTTGCAAATGTAACTACATAACCAACTGCTATGATTATAGACTGATATGCAATGTTTGCATATGGAATTGGTTTGATTATAGTTTCACCTTCGACCACGACTGTTTGTCCTGGACCAAGTCCTGGGCCAATTGACGCAACGTTAAGCTGTGTGTGCATGTGATAAACTCCTGGCTCAAGTGCTTTGACTACAAGTGTATAGTCAACAACACCGTTTCCTGGAATATCAATAACATTGCCCGGCGGATCTCGTGATATGAATTCCCATCTGTTACCGGCGTTTGTTGATTCACTGAATACAGAAAGCCAACCTCTAAGGTCTCGTTGTATCAGGCTTACCAAAGTTCCTTTTACTGTGATGGTTTCTCCAGTGTTTAGAGATTGTCTTGAAAAGGTCTCATCTTCAATTCTAACGAAACGACTCTGGAGTTGTGCCTGTACACCGTGTGCTTCTGCCTGTTGTAGCATTTGACCTATTGTTGGTCCTACTGCTCCCAATGCAACAATCACACCTAGTGCTGCTACGATTAGTTTTTTATTTATCATAGTCATCCGTAACTATTCCATGACAGAAAGACCAACGATATATGTTTTACCCTGGTTGTCAATATGGAATTATATCTTGAGGAAAAAATTACGATAATCACCAATGATTAACATCATAGAGGAAATTTCAGATGTTGTATGTTTTAGATAAAATCTAGATTTTTCATTAAATTTTTAACAATAATACTGGACATACATGAATAAAATAAAATAAAAAAGCCTATTTACGCAGTTCATACTTTATATATAGAACAAACGTCAGATGCAACATGGCACAAATGCCGGCACTGATTCCAAAAGAAGTCGAGATCCAAAGACTGAAAAAGATTTGGATGATCGTCATAGCAATGGGATCTACAGCGGCATCCGTGGAAGTCGACAACTTTGTCGATGGTTCACTACATCAAACTTCTATCAGAGATAGTGCATTTACACCAGCACACTGGTGGCTCTATAGCCACTTTGTAGCACTGCCATTAGGTTGGGGTGCTGTGTCGATCTATGATAGAAAGGTACCAATTCTAAGGGGTCCAAACAACTCCATGAACACTGGTCTGAAGATGACTATTCTAGGTTATCTGGCAACCATGTTTACAATTGGTGTCAACGAGATGTGGCACTTCTGGTATGTAGAGGAAATCTTTGCAGTACCAAACCACTGGATGTTCAATATGGGTGTGGTCGTTGCATTCATGGGCGCACTTGCCTATGTAGTTAGAGTATATGCACGACTGGTCGAACTTGGCGCAGAAACCCCAGGTGAGAATCCATATGTTGCTGAAATGTACAAGATGGCCCTAGAAGGCAAACTGTACAGCAGATCCATCCCATAGAAAAGTACGCGCAAAAGCGCACTCTTTTTCTTATTTTAAATAATATAACCAGAAGTTTTTCTCTCAAATACCGGAAAGACTTAAAAGTATACGGATTATTATATTGCCAAATGACCTTACCAAAAGGATTCGGTTCTGGCGGTGGCGCATCTAGTTCTGACGTAAACAAGATGATAGGCAAGCGTGTTGAAAACATGATTGGTCTGTATACTCTTGGATACCTAGCAGCCTGGCTATCGACATTTGCTGGTACTGCAGTTGGATACTTCTATTATCCATGGGCTTATCCGGCACCAAGCGGTCACTATGCGTTTATTGTGCTGACTATCATTGAGGCAATTGGTTACCTATTCTGTGTTAAGGTGGGACAAGAAGGCTCATCGAAAAACAGCAACGGCATATTAGCAGGTGTAATAGGTGGAACTGCAGTCGCAACAGTCTTGATAGTCATGTTCGTTAACGGATAGGAAATATCCAATTCACACTTCTTTTTCTTGTTTTGCCCAATCACTCAAGAGTATAGAAATCAGATCTATAATTACGCATAAAATTTTATATATCACACCTCTTCTCTACTGCAATATGGTCTGGCTAAGACGATGTACTCACTACTTATTCATAGTAGTGGTTGCAGTCAACTCTACATTGTTGACAATTAACGCTGGAGACTACATATTCTATACAGACTGGGCATGGACCTCATTTGTGATATTTTCATTGTCACAAACACTCATGCTTATAGTCGGTGCCGCCTACTACCTTACGTTTACTGGAGTTCCAGGAACAGCAACTTACTATGCACTAATAATGACGGTGTATACGTGGGTTGCGAAGGCAGCATGGTTCTCACTAGGATATCCATATGACTTCATTGTTACACCAGTCTGGATACCATCAGCATTGCTGTTGGACCTCGTTTACTGGGCAACAAAGAAGAACAAACACTCTCTCATCCTTATGGGCGGTGTGTTAGTTGGAATGTCTCTGCCATTGTTTAACATGATAAATCTCATGCTGGTAGCAGACCCGCTAGAGACTGCATTCAAATATCCAAGGCCAACATTGCCTCCATACATGACTCCGATAGAACCCCAAGTAGGTAAGTTCTATAACAGTCCCGTAGCACTTGGCGCTGGCGCTGGTGCTGTATTGGCTCCAACGATGGCAGCATTAGGTTGTAAGCTGACAACGTGGACATATAGATGGATGGCAGCTTGGTCTAAGTGGGACTAAACTTCCCTTTCCTTTTACTTTATTTTTTTGGTAGCTAGTTTATACTAAGTTTCAAAAATCTGTCTCATCATTTTAGATTAAAAAATATTGTACACTATGTGATCTTTTGTTGTCAAACGATAGGAAATAAAATTTCGAAACTAATCATTATTGAAACAACACTACAAACAACTTCTATCTTTTACCCCAAAACCATTTGTCAAGTGGGCAGGTGGAAAACGACAACTTATACCAATAATTTCAAAACACATGCCAAAAAAATTTGATTCATACTTTGAACCATTTCTGGGGGGTGGTGCAGTTATGTTTCATCTCATCGCGAAAACTCCACAACTAGAATGTTTTGTATCAGACTTGAATTCTGACCTTATTCTTTCTTATGTTACAATTCGCGACAGAGTTAGTGAATTAATTTCTGCGTTAGAATTCCATTCTGAAAAATATTTCAAAAATTCTGAAGAATACTATTATGCCATAAGAGGAAGCAACCCCAAAACCCAAATTGAGAAAGTCTCTAGATTAATCTTCCTAAATAAGACTTGTTTTAATGGGTTATACCGAGTAAACAGCAAAGGGAAATTCAATGTACCCCTAGGAAAATATACCAATCCAAACATAGTGAATAAAGACAATCTTATTGCAGTTAGTCATGTCTTACAATCGAAAAACATTTCAATAAAATGCCAAGACTTTACAAAAACTCTTGAATCAGCACAAAAAAATGACTTTGTATATCTTGATCCACCATATCAGCCTGTGAGCCAGAGTTCTAACTTTACTAGCTATACTAATGATAATTTTGGTTATGAAGATCAAGAAAGATTGTTTTTGGAATTTCAGAGGTTAGATTCTAAAGGTTGCAAGGTAATGGTTTCAAACTCAAAGTCAGATGAAGTCTTAGATCTTTTTGAAGATTATTTAGATAAGACAATAGAAATAAGCGCAAATCGCTTCATAAATTCAGATTCAAAAAAGAGAACTGGACACTCAGAGCTCTTAATTAAAAATTATTGAAGCTCCGAGCGGGATTCGATCCCGCGACCTTTACCTTACCAAGGTAACGCTCTACCAGGCTGAGCTATCGAAGCATGACAAACTCGCTTTATTGTAACCTTATTAATCTTACTTGATTTTGAAAAATTTTTTTTTTGTAAAACGTTTAATTCGGACAACTTTTAGCTAATAAAACGCAGGAGTCGCCGAGCCTGGCCAAAGAAGGTTTAGGCCTTTGGACGCGCGGGACTTAAGATCATAAAAATGGGTGATCCCGTCTCTTAGGGGTTCGTGGGTTCAAATCCCACCTCCTGCACCTTTTTTATCGCTGGTGCTTGATTCCGCGTGCATTCAAAACTTCGTAAACATCAGGAAGTGAGAATACAAAACCTACATGGAAACAATCTTTTTCCTCGCACAACATGCAATAAAGCTCGCCATTTTGAATTGCTACTTCTGCAATTCTGTTTTTGATGTTGTCTTTAAGAACCACTCTGTTGTCATCTACCGCAATTTTTTCTAGTTTTGGTGCATATCTTGCAAAGGTCTCATCTTTTTGCATCAAATCTTCCATCATGAAAGTGATGTATCCTGCAAAACTGTTGATGCCTTTCATTGCAAGTTCTTGTTTATTCTTCTTGTAAACATCATGGAACTTGTTATATACTGACTCTGAAACTGTTATTGATTTGAATCCTGCTTTTGGCATTTTACTAACCTATTACCGTATTTTAAAGTACACAAGTATTTAATGTTTCTGTGTTTGGCACAGTCAAAATATAATCATGATCTATCGAATAAATTAATTCAAAGAAAATTCGTTAATCAGTTAACAAAAATAATTTGTATGTTACTATTACTGAAAATTCAATTATTTCTAACTCAATGTGAATTTGATTTTTAAAACTTTGAATAGTGTCTTTTAAGTATTAAGTATCAATTCTACGCATTTTTTATTTGTTGAAATTGAATTATTAAAGGAGGTGCGCTCGTAACTAGACCATACCAAAGTACCTGGGCCATCAGTTGGGTATAACATGTTATGCCCACTGTTGGTCAAATTATCTGGCAATACTTTATACTAGCCGAATATTTTCAAAATTTGTGACACGAGGTTACCAACCTGAAAAGATTAAAGAAAAATTAATTGACCTTTTAAGAAATTCAAAGACAGGTCTTTCTGGCACTGAAATATCTAAAAAACTTGGGATAAACAGAATCACTATGACAAAGTATCTTAATGTCTTTTCTGCGGAAGGTCTAGTCAAGCAAAAAAACATAGGAAGTGTAAACCTGTGGTTCATGGAAGAAGGAGTAACTCATTTTAATTTCCCGGCTGATTTCTTTCAAGTACAAACTAGATATTTAGAATATCTTCTATCAGGTGAACATAAAGAAGCATATGGTCTACTTAGAAACTCGCTACATTCAAGTGCAAATCCTATAAAGATACTTACTGAAGTAATTTCCCCCGCAATAGACTCAGTCAAAGACTTGTATGAGAAAGGAAAAATCGGCAAATCAGAGAAAAATTTTCTGGACGAAATAATTTCAAATTCTATTCAAATTGTTAATCTAACAGAGGTAGATATAAATTCAAAAAAAAATATGATTGTGTTTTCTACTGATCACGATAGTGTCCTTCTTGCCCAAGCTGCCTCTGCAGCCTTTCATGCTGATGGATGGAAAGTTTCACAACTTGGTGACATGTCATCCGCAATAGATGTCATGTTTGATATTGATTTACAAAAATTTCTAAACAAGATATGGACTAAAAAACAAGATTTGATGATAATAGTAATATTTTCATCAACAGAAAGTGGTTCCAAATTCTTTTCTGAAGCAGTAAATTCAAGCAAGACAAAATTTGGTAAAGCATTACATCTTGTTCTTTGTACAAAACTAGCAAAAAAGACAAAGATTAAAGCAGATTTTGTTTGTGAAGATCTAGACACCATGCTACAATGGTGCCAGACCGTATACGAAAGTTCACAATCCTAGCTTTCTAAAATCTTCAATATTTTAAATGGAATTTTTGCAAAATCTATTTCTTTTTCAGCAGATACCAACATGACATGTTCACCAAATGGAAAACTCATTACTACTGCCTTTTCTCTGTATGACATTGCAAACTTTACTGCCCCAAGTTGTTTATCGAATTCTTTTCGCATCTTTGTTCTTAAAACGAGTTCCATGAACAACATTTCATCATCTTTTGTATCCTCAAGAGGCTTTTTGTCTTCTTTCATGCCTCCAGCAACAAGTCTGCCCTGATTATTTACTATGCCTGCAAATCTTATCCTTGAATCTAAACCCTTGATCTTTTTGCATATTGCATCAAAATCCATATCGTTTCGTACTCCGTGTTATTTTTTGTCTCATAAAATTAATTATCACTGTGTAATTATAATACACGATCTATTTATTGAGATCTCTTTCTATTATCTAAATATGACAGTAGAACCTGATTACAAAAAATCGCTAGAATATTACAAACACCTTTCACTATTCTGGACAGACATAGTCTATCTCATGGCAAGCAAACCCGCTGCACTAACTTCTGCGGGGCCTATGAGAAAGTTTGCTATGCAAGCAAAGAAACTTGCTAATGAAATGATAGAAGCAAACGAAGATCTGACAGAATTTAACACTAGACTTGCTGAATACTACAAACAACTTTCGGATACATGGATTGAAGCACAGAAAAAAGTTAATAAAAAAATCCCAGAAATCCCTCAAGACATGGAAAACCTAGAAGCATCAAAACGTGTTTGGATTGATATATTTGAAAACGATTTCACACAGCTTTTTGATTCTCAAAAATTTGGAGAAAACTTTGGGAAGCTTATATCAAGTGAACTTGAACTTTCAAAACACTGGAACAATATGCTTTCTACCTTACTTGAAACCGCAAATGTTCCAACTAAGAATGACCTTGACGATATTTACAAAGAGTTACATTCTTTACGAAAGAGAGTAAGTAAACTCGAAAAAAGTGAAAGGGGCGTTAACAATGGAAAATGAATTAAAAATAGATCCAAAGATTGTTAGTGAATTTTTTAAATTTAACAAAAATATTATTGAAGCTCCAAAAATGGTGCCAGCTCCAGGTGAAATCAATCTTGAAATGACACCTTATGACGTTGCATATACAGAGGACAAGGTTCGTTTATTACATTTCAATTCTCCAACTCAAAAACAACATAAAATTCCAATTGTCATAGCATACGCTCTGATAAACAGGTACCACATTTTAGATATACATCCACAAAAAAGTTGGGTTCGTAATATCCTAACTCAAGGCTTTGATGTGTATATGATTGACTGGGGAACCCCTACTAAAATAGACAAATATCTTAGCTTCGATGATTACGTAAATGGTTACATTGATAATTGTGTAGATTTTGTGCGAAATGAGGCTTCAGTTGAGAAGGTATCATTACAAGGTTACTGTACTGGTGGAACTTTGGCCACAGTGTATGCAGCATTACATCCCAACAAAATCAAAAATTTGATAGCCACTGCACCTGTAATTGATGGCAAACGAGATACAACTGTTGTTGCTAACCTAGCAAAGCATGTGGATGTAAATAAGATGGTAGAAATCATTGGTAATATGCCTCCTGAATTCATGTATTACGTATTTTCGGTCTTAAAACCATTTGAACAAGGGATAGAAAAGTACATTAACTTTTTTAGAAATGTGGAAGACAAAAACTATGTAGATAATTTTCTGCGCATTGAAAAATGGTTAAACGAAACTCCACCAATTCCTGGTGAGCTTTTCAAACAATGGATTCGTGACATATATCAAGACAGTGTGTTGATACAAAATAACATGTATGTAGGTGGTAAACTTGTATCGCTTAGAAATATCACTATGCCAATATTTACACAAGTCGCTGTAGGTGATCACCTAGTCTCGCCTGAATGTAGTATGCCTTTACACTACGCAGTAGGAAGCGAAGATAAAACTCTTAGAATTTATCCAACTGGTCATGTTGGTATGATAGCAAGCTCATTTTCACAAAAAGTTGTTCTTCCAGAACTTGGACAATGGTTAAAAGAAAGATCTGAAAAATAAATTTGTCTAGCTAATTTTGTGTAGGTATAACATACCGAAATCCAAGATTGTAAAATGTTATCGTAGTTTTTACCTTACTTTTTTGATTTTTTCTCTATTGGAATGATTACTACTTGAACTAGATCTCCTTCTTTTAGTCCAAGGGCATCTCTTTCAGCTTCTGGAATTGAAATTCTTCCATTACTGCCAACTGATGTCTTAAATGCTCCCCATGATACAAACTGTGGCATTGATTGCGCAAGTTTGAAAGCGCTATCCATTGCCTTGGATTGCATGTTTCCAAAATTTTCCATAATTTCCGATTGAGCCTTTACTCCTTTACTTGCCATCTCTTTTAATGTCTCTACAGGATTAAATTCTTGTTTTTGTTGACCCATCATTGTTCCAAAAGTTTTCATAAATTCTGCCTGGGCTTTTCCACTTTTTTGTATCCATTCTTTGAACATAGTTGTTGGATCATATTGGTTACTATTACCTGTCATAGGTTTTGATTGTCTGTTTATCTATATATGCATATTGGTATGACATTGTAGATGTAATTATTGGTTCAAAAATTTGAGCACAATCTCTGAGAATTTCTCAGGTTCTTCAACATATGGTGTATGACCAGAACTTTCCATTTCTACAAATTGACAATTTTTGATGGAAGAAACAAAATCCTTTGAATAGGCAACAGGAATAAGGGTGTCATGTTTTCCCCATACTATCAGAGTAGGGACCAAAATCCTTTCAAGTCTCTCTGAAAGTGGAGTAGCGTTTCTAATCCCCAAAATTGTAGACATGAAAGCCATTTTTGCATTTGGAAGTGTCATGCGCTGAATAAATCCATTTATGGTGTCAGAATCTATTTCCTTGTGAACTCCTGCCATCATCTGAAACGCAGTCTTTGCACCCTCTTGTGTTGGATATAGCGCCGCTAGGGTATACGCATCGAAGGTAGGCGTAGATTGTTTCATAATTCCAGAAGGAGAAACAAGAACTATCTTCTCAATCATTTTGCTTTGGGTTATTGCGCATTCTGCAACAATCTGGCCACCAAGCGAGGATCCAATCATATTTGTTCTAGTAATCCCAAGCGTATTTAGAAAATCAAAAATAAACTGTGAAAAAAAGTCCGGTGTATAATCTACAGATGGTTTGTCACTTAAACCAAAACCTACGAGATCAGGTATAATTAGATGATATTTTTTGCTAAGATGTGGAATTACACGTGCCCATCTTTCAGCAGATGCCCCAAGACCATGAACAAGAAGAACATTACCATCGGAACCTCCCTCCTCAAGATATCTAATCTTGTTGGAACCGACTTGAACGAATTTCTCTTTCATTAGCTACTGCCCGTTCGTAGATTCTGAATAAGATAAGTCTTTTCTATTAAAAAATGGGCCGAATGGGATTCGAACCCACGACCTTTCGATATCTGAATAAGTTTATCAGTCGAACGCTCCAGCCAAGCTGAGCTATCGGCCCAAAAATTTTTCAAGTCAACGGTCATTTAAGTTTGCTGGCTTTTCCATTTGATAGAGCAACCCATGGAAGGATCAAAGTCCTTCTCTATCTTCTTTCCATGTAGGAATTTTTCTATGTTTAGAATCATTGTCTTCTCCGTTGCAATATCTTCTGGCCTCATTGCGTTATCTATTCTACCATGAAAGATAAGTTTCCTGTCTTGGTCGAAAAGGAACGGATCTGGAGTACAAACAGCACCATATTTCTTTGCAACCTGCTGGGTTTCATCAACAAGATATGTAAATTTGATCCCTTTTTCCTTAGCAAATCTTTTCATGTTCTCAAAACTATCGTCAGGATAGTTTGTAGGGTCATTGCTATTAATTCCTATAATCACAATTTTATCCTTGAACTTATCATAAAGTTCAACTAATGCATTGATTTTTGCTTGAACATAAGGGCAGTGATTACACATGAAAACTACTAACAATCCTCTGTAATCTTTGTATTCTGAAAGTCTATGCTTCATGTCATCTATTCCCAAAAGTTCAAAGTCAGGAGCCTTGTCACCTGTCTTTAAGACAACTTCCGATTTTAACAATCCCATAAAAAATTGTTTTATCCAATATCAATAAAATCTTTGCCTAAACAAAGGCAACAATTAAAATCCACACGCCTTGAATTCCCTATGATGGGCTGGTAGTTCAGCGGTAGAATACCCGCCTTGCACGCGGGGGGTCTGGGGTTCAAATCCCCACCAGTCCATCTTTTAAAATATAATGATTCGTGCCTGTGAAAGATGGATTTAAATATCATTTGGTTCTCTGCTGTGTAGGGAAATTAAATGCCGTCAGAAGAAATAGCAGTTTTCATTCCTTTGATAGTGGGATTGGCGCCAGGCCTAGTATACTGGCTAGCAATTACCGCTATGAAGAGTAAAAAATAGATGTACTAACATCTTTGTTTTCTTTTTCTTATTTTATCTCCAAACGTAGGTTGGTAAAACCTTCTAGTCCACGTTGTTTAGATTATGATATACAGTACATGATTAATCACTTTTGGAAAGTATCTTTATGAAAGCAATCATTTTTGCTATATTGCTAGCTTTTTCAATATTCCCGTTTAATCTTTCATGGGCACAATACACCAAACCAAGTGACACTCTAACTGTCCAAGTCCTAACTCCTTTTAGCTACAAGGCAGAAGATGGTTCTACTGTAGTTATAGGCGAAGTTCAGAACAAAAACAACTTTCCAGTTACTGGTGTAAAATTAGGAGTTTCTTTTTATGACGAAACAGGAAAAATACTAGAATACAAGACTGGTACAACATTACTAAAAGTTATTCCAGCTGGCGGAAAAGCCCCATTTTCCATTAGCTCAAAACAGGATCTCTCTATCACTGACATATCAGTCAATTTAACAGGGTTCAATTCCTCTCCTGGAAGACAACAAGTACTAGTAATAACTCCTGGAACTCTGGAAATTTCTGATCAACTTATACTTTCAGGAACTATTATCAATGGAGGAACCATACTTACAAGCGGCACAACAATCTATCTGATTTCATATGATGCCTTTGAAAGAGTCGTCGGTATAGCAACTGCAACGCCACAACCAGACGATATCGGAGTTGGAAAGACATCTGTCTTTACTATAAGTTCTACCCCAAACTCAATTACAAAATTATACAAACTTGTCGCAGAGTCAGATAATTACCAATCTGCACTAACTGATATCACAAATGTAGAAACATCGATAAGTTCACTTACAAAACTTGTTACAATAAACGACGTGTCAGTTACCGATCTAATAGGAAACAAGTATTCTACAATACCTGTTGGAAACACAGTGAAAATAACTAGTGAAATATGGATAAAATATGCATCTGAACAGTCTGAACAACCCTATGTTTGTTATGTTCAGATAAAACAAATTGGAACTGAAAACCTTACACAAAATGAAGCTGATGCAGCCACTGTTGAATTCATAGGAACTGTACAGGGAGTATTTCATGGAATGGAAAAACAGCAAATTTCAGTAAACTGGGTTCCAGATAAACAAGGCGCATTCTTTGCAGAGGTATATGTGTGGGATCCAGATGCTGTAGCGCTTGCTGAACCAAGCCGTCATATCAATGTGATGCTTGTAAAGTAAAGTAAATCTAAAAGAAAACAAAGTATCTGTATGTCTAAATTCAAGATAATTGCCCTTGGGGGAACATTTGATATAATACACAAAGGACACCTTGCACTTTTACAAAAAGGATTTTCTATTTCATCTAAAGTCATTATCGGTCTTACAAGCGATGAATTTGCGATAAAAAAAGAAAAAAAATTATTACATAATTATCCTCAAAGACTCGAATCACTGAAATCTGTATTAAATAAAAATTTTCCAAATTCTCACTATGAGATAAGCAAACTTGATAACGACTTTGGACCTGCTGTTTTGAAAAATGAAGTAGAAGCTTTGGTTGTTAGTGAAGAAATGATAGAACAAGGTAAGATATTAAACAAATTACGCACTCAAAAACATCTTCCTCTAGTGGAAGT
Organism: Nitrosopumilaceae archaeon; assembly: GCA_035457865.1. Taxonomy (GTDB): domain Archaea; phylum Thermoproteota; class Nitrososphaeria; order Nitrososphaerales; family Nitrosopumilaceae; genus UBA8516. The sequence continues at coordinate 10,740 of DATIAR010000078.1, read as the reverse complement.
CGTAAGCGTTCCAATGGTTCTTGCAAAAGATGGTAAACGCATATCTACAACACGAATTAAAAACTCTGAAATTGATGTTGAAGGAAATTTGCGTTGAATTGACAAACAACTTGTCTATCTTTGAGTAACTGAAATAAAACAAAAAAATTCCAGTATCTAGCGATGAAAAATCTGACTAATCATATGTTAAACAAAATATCAGCCGACGTAGCAGAACTAAGAGACGGCCTTGATCCTGAAAACATAGCCTACTGGTACAAAAAAATCATACAAGAAGCAAAAGATATGGCTCCTTCATGGTTAGTAGACAAGATAAATGTTAAACAAGATCCTGTGCTACACATGAAATTCAGTTTAGACGTATCAAAGCGTGCTGTAAGGTATTTTATGATGGCCATAGAAAACCACTTGGATGAAATGCCCTACTCAACTAGATTATATTTTCTCAAAGTACAAGAAATAATGACTACTGAAATGGACAAATCGCTAGTATAGTTTATTCTTTTGTAATCTCAACTGTGTCCTTAAAAATTGCAGTTTCTGTTATTTTGTGTCTTTTCTCAATAACTGATTGTATAAAATCTGCAAATGATTCTACCTCAAATTTGTCTTTTAGTAAAATACTGTGTGCCGATTTATCTTTCACAGATATGATAACTTCGTTTTCAATAACTTCTAAAATTCCAGTGATGAATGATTCGTTGTCCTGTTTTACATAAATTAAACTAGCGAGTTTCTGTGCTTCATACTCATCTTCACATATGATCTTTTTTTTCATATCTTTATTCAAACATGAATTTGTTTATCTGATCTTTTGCTTTTTCCCTTTTTTTCTTAAAATCTGCTATGAAAGGTTTTGCGGCATCTTTAAGATCACATTTACACTCGCCGCACAAAAGCTCGCCACTCTTACATTTTCTTGCCCGTTCATCAGAATCTTTTTCAGAATCAAAGAAATATCGTAAATACCAAAATACTGGGCATATGTTGAAGTTGGCTCCTAGTTTGCGTTGTAGTTCAATAGTTGGCTGACCTCCAGTAAAGGAATTTGAGATCTTTTTGTCAACTGCCTCTTCCTCATCAGTTGTAAATATTGCAGTTTCTGGAATAGATGAAGACATCTTTCCTTTCATTCCAAGACCAGGTAGAAATTTAGAATGAATTTGTGCAGGTTTTGGATATCCGATTTTTTCTGCGATGTCTCTTGTTACTCGCCAATATGGATCTTGATCTATTGCAGCAGGTATGAGAACAGGAGTAGGTTTGCCCTCTATTACGGAGGGAAGAAAACAAGGAGCTGCCTGAATGGGCGGAAACCCAATCATTCCTATGTTTGTTGAATTTTGAAAACCAAAAACTGCCTTTACGGTTGAGTATGTTATTCTTTTAGCAATTTCAAGAGAAATTGGATAGATCCGTTTTATGTCCTTTGAGTCTATCAGAATCTTTGTCTTCTTAGGATCAAATCCTACTGCAATGATATCTAAGATATTTTCATATGTATACTTTGAAACGTCGTCAAACGATCTTTCGTCACTATAAAGAAATTTCTCATCATCCGTAACCTGAAAAATCAAATTTACGTCAAATTTATCTTGTAAATATTTTGTAAAAATCCATGGAAGTAAATGGCCCATGTGTACTGAACCAGATGGTCCTCTACCTGTGTAAAGATAGAATTTGTTTCCTTTTTCATACTCAGATAAAACCTTATCAAAATCTCTATGGCTAAAAAAATATCCAAGCTTTAGCATCGGATGTAATTCGCCAGTTTTCTTTTTTATTCTATCAAGTAATTCTGATGAAATTTTTTCTGTACCAAATTTTTGAATAAGTTTGTCATAATCAACGTCACCGTCAACACTCCATGGAGTAACTGTGAACTCGTCGCCTGACATTCATCATTCAGATAAGTTAAGGTTTAAAAAGTCTTTTCTGCTTTTTGTGATAATGTCGAAAGTTCTTCATCCGATTGAACATAAAATAATCAAGACCCTCAAAGAGACACCTAACATAACTTATGATGAGATTGCAAAAAATACACAACTTGCTATAGATCAAGTAAGAAGGGGTGTTGAGTGGCTCAAACACAAAAATTTAGTAGCAATTCATGAATCCGAAGTGTTCTTTGCTAGTCTTGGAGAAAATGGTAAGAAAGCTGCTGAGAAAGGACTTCCTGAGCGAAGGCTTGTTAATCATCTTACAAAACACAAGGTTTGTACTTTTGAAGAAGCAAGAACTGCTGTCTTAGAAGAGGAATTTAATGCTGCAATCTCAAACGCAAGACAAAATGGATGGATTGAGATTACAAAAGGGGAGACTTCAAACATTATCACGCTAAAAGATAACATAAAAAATTCTTCAGAAGAAGAATTACTTTCTATTCTAGTTAACAAAACCCCTATTTCAGAGATAAAAAATAAATCCGCATTCGAGTCTCTTAAAAAAAGACCCAATTTTATTCTTCTTGATTCAATAAAAACTACAACAATAAATCTAACAAAACAAGGGCTAGATACTCCGATTACACAAACCAAATCCCAGTCTACTGATGTCATATTGGTTAGAGCCATTGATGTAGAAGCTCCCGCACCAGAAGTTTTTGCAGCAAGATCTCATCCTTTACAAGATATCATAAATGAAGTAAGAGAAATTTTTGTTAGTCTTGGATTTGCAGAAATATGTGGAAATCTTGCTCAACCGGGTTTTTGGAATTTTGATGCACTTTTTACTCCACAAGATCATCCCGCACGAGAAATGCAAGACACATTCTACATAAAGGATGCTAGTGCAAACAAATTTGCTACACCTAATCAAATCGCTAAAGTATCCGAATCTCATAAAAAGGGATGGCACTATGACTGGAAACTTGATGAAGCAAAAAGAATGGTTCTACGTACACATACAACATGTGTTACAATAAAACACCTGGCAGACAACAATCCAGATGAGGCAAGAGTATTCTCTGTTGGCAGAGTGTTTAGAAATGAAAAGGTCAGCTACAAACATCTTGTTGAGTTTAACCAAGTAGAGGGAGTTGTTGTAGGAAAAAATGTTACACTTAGAGACCTGATGGGTCTACAACGTGAATTTTACTATAAGATGGGTCTCAAGAAAGTCAAGTTCTGGCCAACATTCTTTCCTTACACTGAGCCATCATTACAATCGATGGTGTATAATGAAAAACTTGGCAAATGGGTAGAGCTTTTTGGCATGGGGATATTCAGACCAGAAGTTACCAAACCGCTTGGGATTAAGAACCCGGTGCTTGCATGGGGAGGAGGCATTGAAAGAATAGCTATGCTAAAATTTGCATTAAATGATGTTCGTGAACTTTACAATAACAATTTGGGCTGGTTAAGGAGTGTACCAAAATGCCCGTAGTGACTTTGTATCTAAATAGACTGCAAAAGCTTCTTGGTAAAAAAACATCACGAGAAAAAATTATCTCTACTCTTCCATTCATCGGACTAGATATAGAAGAAGAAACAAAAGATCACATTTCTGTAGAATACAGTCCAAACAGGCCTGATTACTCAACAGATTATGGAATAGTACCTGCGCTACAAGGACTTCTTGGAATCAAAACAGGAATGCCAAAATTAAAAATCAAAAAAGGAAAATATTCTATTAAAGTAGATCCATCGGTCAGAAAAGTAAGACCATTTATCACGGCTATAGTTGCAAAAGGTGGAAAACTTGACAATGAAACAATAAGACAGATAATTGCCATGCAGGAAGACCTTCATAATGGAATAGGAAGAAGACGAAAAAAGACATCGATTGGAATCCACGATCTTGACAAAATTAAATTTCCTCTCATCTATACCACAGTAAATAAAGACCACAAGTTTATCCCATTGGCATCATCCTCTGAAATGTCTATTTCAGAAATATTGCAAAAAACTGATGTTGGCGCAAAATATGGCAGCATTCTTGGAACATCGCAAAAAATACCTATTATTTTGGATTCTATCGGTAACACCATTTCGTTTCCACCCATCATCAACTCGAATCTTACTACAATATCAAAAAATACACAAAATCTTTTGGTGGAAATTACGGCTGTTGACAAGAATGCTGCTGAAGATACACTTTCAGTAGTAGCTAATGCACTTCAGTATGCTGGGTTTTCAATTTTCTCAACAAAAATTTCTGGGGCAAATAATTCTACACCATCATTGAATTCAAGAAGAATGATTCTTGAAGCTGATCTAGTAAACAAAATACTTGGTCTTAATCTTTCCACTTCTACAATTATTTCTTCACTTAGAAAAAGCAGGTTAGACGCAAAATCACAAGGAAATAAAATTATATGCAAAATTCCAAGATATAGAACAGATATTTTTGGAACGATGGATCTGATAGAAGAAGTAGCACTTGGTTACGGAATACAAAATCTTGAACCAACAATTCCACGATCCGTTTCCACGGGGGAGAAAAATAAAATAGCAATAGCACTTGACTCAATGAGTGCAATCATGGTAGGTCTTGGTTACTTTGAAGCAATGAATTTTGGCCTTGTAAGTAAAGAAGTTCAGTATGATCTCACAAAGAGAGACTCATCAAATATGATCTCTGTAGATGATTCTAAAAGTCAAGGTCACACAATATTGCGTGACTCCATACTTCCAGGATTAATTGATACTCTTTCAAGAAACATACATGAAACATATCCACAAAAGCTCTTTGAAACTGGTGTTGTATTCTCAAAAGTTTCTAATGAAATAAGAGAAGAGATTCATCTTGCTTGTGCTTGTGCTTATAATGATGTCAGTTTTAGCGAAATAAAATCAATTTTACAATCTGCTTTCAGAGCAGGATTTGGTTTGCATTGTACAACACTAACCTCATCTGTCCCAATGTTTTCAGAAGGTAGAACTGCCAATATTATGATCAATAATAAAACGGTAGGCGTGATAGGAGAAATATCACCAGAGGTTATTGATAATTTCAAGTTAAGAATCCCTGTTGCCGGTTTTGAAGTAAAACTGACTGGATTAATATTTGACTGATAACCAAATTATTTTGCCCACAAATGCACGCAGACGGACTGGGATGATAAAACATGAATTTTGGTCCACCCAGCCGTGCGACAGGGCACCCCGGTGTAAGAACAAAGATGAGGGCACGCTAATGCTACCAATGACTTTTTGTGGGTCAGACCCGGGGAACATTTTTTCTATAACAAAAAGGTCATAAAGAAAATGATTACAAAATCATTAAATGGTAAACTTTTGGTTAGTAAAACAAGAACCATCCGTATACAACTATACTGCTCTTGAAAAAGAAAAAAAGACAATATGGGATGGAGTGCACAACAACTTGGCATTAAAATATCTAAACTCAATGAAAAAAGGAGATCAGGCACTTTTCTATCATACAGGAGATGAAAAGCAAGCTGTTGGAATTATTGCAATAACATCAGACCCTTATTCTAATCCTCGAGAAACTGACAAAAGATATGTTGTTGTAGATGTTAAACCCATAAAACCACTCAAAAAACCTGTAACCTTAGAAGAAATGAAAAAAGAACCTTTGTTCAAAAACTGGGATCTTTTACGCATATCAAGGCTATCAGTAATGCCTGTACCAAAAAACATCTGGGATGCAATTATAAAGAAATCAAATAGTTAATCCGACTCTGTCAAAACTCGCATTACAACAGATCTATTGATATATTTGATTTGTATAACTAACCCATGGCAACAGCATACGTCTTAATAAACTGCGAACTTGGCTCTGAAGAAGCTATCATAGGACAATTGAAATCCATTGATGGTGTAAAAGAAGTACATGGCACATTTGGTGCATATGATATTTTAGCCAAGATTGAATCGCCATCGGTAGAAGCGTTGAGAGAAGTAATCACTTGGAAAATTCGCAAGATAGAAAAAATTCGATCTACTTTAACTCTGATGGGAATAGAAGGACAGAGTTAATCACTTAACTTTTTTGATTAACTGCTGTAAGAATCAAAATCTTCCACGGAAAAATAATTTTTCCATTTTTTATAAACCTTCTAGTATTTTTTTCTATCATCTTCTTCATGGCTACAAATTGACGTGAATCAAGAGATTTGAATTTCTTTTTTAGAGGAGTTGTAAGATTAACGAAATAATCTCTCCAATAATCTTCAAATGTTCCAGGTTTGTATTCAAAATTAAGTTCATAAACACGAATTTTTTTGAATCCAGCTTTTTCAAATTCCGCTCTCAATAGATCTTTTGTTCCGAATCGATGTACTGTTGGAGTTCCTACTGGAAGAAAGTCTGGTATAAATTTTAGAACTGCGCTTGAAATACAACTAAAATACGGAGCTGTTCTTTTGCTTCCATGAACTGCAACAGTGATTCTACCACCTTTTTTTAGAAATTTACGAACTTTTTTTAACACAAGTTGCACGTCCGGGAAAAACATCAAACCATATTGACATGTTACAGCATCAAACTCTTCCTCAAACTTCATTTTTTCAACATCAGTAATAACAAATTTTACATTTTTTTTCGAGTTCCATTTTTTTGCAATTTCTATAGCTCCTGGAGAAATATCTATTCCAACCACTCTTCCACTAGTGCCAACTTTAGAAGAAATTTTTTTTGTAACTACTCCTGTTCCACACGCCAAATCAAGAACAGTATCTCCCTTTTTAATTCTAGAAATTTTTACTACTTTTGAAGTGCTCTTAAACGGACCTGTGTCCTTGCTTGCCCAATCTGAATGATATTTTGGTGCAAATTCATTCCAAGTAACTATGAGCCTTTTTTTGTATACTCTTGGATCAAATTTTAGCATATTAATTTCTCAAATACGAAGAGCTTTTAACTCTAGCTTTAATTCTTGCACCTATGCTTGTACATTTTATTTTTGTAGTAAAGAAACAGGATCTAGACAAAACAAACTGGGAGTTTGAGTATGTAGTACAAATGGCACAATTTTATAAGATGTGGATTGAAAAAACATTCTCAAAAAAAATTGAGGTACAAGCTGATCAAATGCCTGTTACCCCCACTCTGTTTCATCGCATTAACATGGGCTCATTAATAAACGATCATAGGAAACGTGGAGAAGATGTCTATCATTTTTACCTTACATATTTTAGGCCATTGTGGACAGATTGTACCTGTGAGGGTTATCACGCAGAAAATTTTAGCATGATTTGGTGGCAAACTGGAACCAAAAAAGATGATATTGCATTTTTGGCAGAAAAAAACTGTACAGCAGTATCACATGAATTATCTCACGAGTTTCTTAGGCAAACAGGTAACAAAAATTATGTTGATCTTGTTCATGAGATCTGGACAAAACATCTTTTCGCATCATTGCCTTTTGAACACTACGATAGCACTTTTAAAAAAATAGATGAACCCACAACTTTTTCAACTATAGATCCATCGGAATTTCGGTTATAGCAGAATCACCCGTTTCTTTTAATCTTGACATTCTAAGTTTGATCTATGTTAAGCTGTAAAGGAGATTGCAAAACTACTTTCAAGCAATCACTCGGTAAAACAACATTTCGTTATATGAATGGACAAAAAAGATGTAGTATCTGTAGTGTTTACTTTAGCTGGGGTGGATCAAAATGTCCTTGTTGCAATGCTGTATTGCATGTAAGGCCACGACATTCTCGTGCAAAAGAAAAGTATTATGAAATAGCTGGCATAAGGTGGCTGTAAAAGACTATAAGTAGGTCTATGTGGATTTTTTTCATGCCTGAATTCATCTGTCCAGATTGTGGAAAACAGATGTTTCATGAAAATGAAACTACTTTAAATATCGAAAAAGGAGTGCACTCTAAATTTTGCCCAAAAAAAGCAAAATAACCTAGCACTTGGTAACTGAATATATTCTATTTTCAAAACTTGCTGTCTTGAAGTCTATCTTATTTTCTGGATCTTTTTTACGACTTTTACTTAGATTCTCAAGATTAACAAGCGCCTCGCCTTCAAAACCTACTGAAGATCCGTAAATTCCATCGGTTAAAAGAGTACCATGCTCGCCTTTCTTAATGTCATCTACTATTTCATAAAATTTTATGGCCTCTTTTTTGTTTATAGGGCCACCTGTTGACTTGTTAAAGCCAACCGCTACATACATTCCATTGTTTTTTACCGCAACAGGTACTTTGTGTACCTTGCCAGAACTGCCCTGGATTCTTTCATTAAGTAAAATTTCGCATTTGTGAAACATGCTTGAGATATAGGCACAAAAACGATAATTAGCAAAAACACCAGCAACATCTTCCTCACAATCAACAAAAACCTTGTGAAGAAGTTCAAGAGCAGAATCATTCATACTTTGCAACCGGTCTTCAATCCTGCCCTTTTTGATTAGATCGGATTTACAATCTTCTGCCACTTTTTCAAGAATGAAATGTGGCAGATTGTAGTTTTTTAGAGCAGAAACATATGTTCCTGTTTTTGAAATGCCAAAACTGGGAAAATTACTACGACTCAATTTGATATCACTCCTAAATAGTTGAAAGCAAATTTAATTATAATCATTCAGAATCTTCTTGTATCGCTTTTAGCTTATAACTGTTCGCTAAAATGTGGATTGAGATGGTGGGGCCGACCGGAGTTGAACCGGCGACACACGGGTCACTACAGCTCCAAACTGTACATCATCCTTTCGTCAGTGAAGCTTGTGAAACCACTGGAGCCCTTAGCGGTGATCATGTGATCTATCCTGTCGCCATGCCTGGCTAGGCTACGACCCCACGCAAGTGAGATAAATACACTAGAATTTTAATTTACTTAACTGCCGAAGATTTATTTGTCTTACTTTAATATTTTTAATCAAGACGACAATACAAAATTTAACTCAACAAATTATTTCAAAACCTCATATAGGAAAGATAAATTCTCAAGTTAATATGACAATAAACCTAAGAAAAAATGGGGATCGATAGAAAATAATGGTTAGACCGATCATGTTTTTGATTGGTGCAATTCCTGTTGTTATGGCACTCCTGATAGTTATTCCACAACTCACTAAACCGGAAATTCCAATTACTGCAGCGGACTCAAACGATGTAATTTCAATTGAATATAGCATACAACACCTAAAGAAAGTACAGTTTGGAATAACTGATACAATTGGTGCCACAAAAACTGAATTATTATCAATTCAAAATGATGGAAATGTCAGATATAGTGTAACCATAGATGGTAAGCCAGAACCTGACATTAAAGATGTATTAGAGAAAGATATGATGAAAAAACTCAAGGCTCTGATAAAAGAAACAGGATTTATGCAAATCCCAAAAAGTTCTTTCACTATAAAAAATGACGTTTCTGAATATGATAAATTTGGAATTAAAGTAACTCTTAATGGCGTAACAACTAACATTCAATGGCCCGAACAGAACGCTACCAGTGAATTCATTCCCCCATTAATTGTTCATGTAAAAGATGAGCTTGATGGAATAATTTCTGAAATAATAGAATAAATAACACTCGTAATGATTAACAAACATGATACCACTTTCTGGCGATGTTGCTAATTCAAAAGGAATCATAGATGAAAAAATTGAATCATATTCTATCAAGAGAGGAACATCCACTCTAAAACGAGGACTTGCTCACATGCTCAAAAATGGGGTTGTGATGGATGTGACTACTGTTGAACAAGCACAGATAGCTGAAGATGCCGGTGCAGTTTCTGTAATGGTTTTAGACAAACTGCCATCTGATGTAAGAAAAGCAGGCGGTGTTGCAAGAACCGCAAGCATTAGAATCATCCAAGAAATTATGGATTCAGTTACAATACCTGTTATGGCAAAATGTAGAATTGGTCATGTATATGAAGCAAAAGTTTTGCAAGAAACAAATGTTGACATGATCGACGAATCCGAAGTTCTTACTCCAGCTGACGAGCTGCATCACATCTGGAAATGGGATTTTACAACACCTTTTGTGAATGGTGCAAGAAGTCTGGGAGAAGCACTTCGTAGAATAGAAGAAGGTGCTGCTATGATTAGAACAAAAGGAGAACCTGGAACAGGTAATGTTGCAGAAGCTGTAACTCACATCAAAAATGTAAACGATGAACTTAGACGAATAAAATCGATTTACGATTCAGGAGATGAACAAGATTTGATTCGTATGGCAAGAGATCTAAGAGTTTCATACGAACTTGTAGAAGAAACTGCAAGTCTTGGAAGATTGCCTGTAGTAAACTTTGCAGCGGGAGGTATAGCTACGCCGGCTGATGCAGCATATCTTATGACTCTTGGCTGTGATGGAATCTTTGTAGGTTCTGGAATATTCAAAGCAGAAGACGCAAAAGAAAGAGCACAAGCAATAGTCCTTGCTACTACTTTCTGGGAAGATCCAGACAAAGTTAAGGAAGCACAAAAAATGATAGATGAGAGACAATCAATGTTGGGACTTGATACTAAAAATCTTGAACTAAAAATGCAAGAGCGTGGAAGTACAGCATGAATGGACTAAATATTGGGGTTCTTGCCGTTCAAGGGGATGTTGCAGAAAACATCACAGCAACAAAAATGGCAATGGAAGAACTTGGAATTGATGGAATTGTAAATGAAATAAAATATCCTGAACAAATTTCTGAACTTGATGGAATGATCATTCCAGGAGGAGAAAGTACTGTAATAGGACAACTCTCTCTTGTAAATGGTTCTCTGAAACAGATCAAAGAAAAAATTGCATCTGGCATGCCAGTTCTTGGAATCTGTGCAGGAATGATATTGCTTTCAAAAAAAGTAAAGGA
>DATIAR010000077.1:0-3102 GCA_035457865.1 Nitrosopumilaceae archaeon | reverse complement strand
AAATCTGATATCATATCTGCATATGCTTTCAAAAACCCTCCAAAGAAAACAAAGATTAGAGAATCTATCAAAGCATTTGAAGAAACGTTTGCAAACTGAGCAAACTATTAATGTACTTGAATCAGTATGAATTTTCATGCAACAGGCAGAATACACAAACGAGGCTCCAAAAATTTTTGCCGATGTCAGAGAAGTAGAAATCACAAGAGCTATCGCAAATGAATTTCATGATGTTCTAATTAATTACGCAGATTCTGATGTAATAATAATTGGAGCTGGTCCTGCAGGTCTTACTGCTGGAAGAGAGCTTGCGCTAATGGGCTTTAAGACTCTAATAATTGAACAAAACAACTATCTTGGTGGTGGATACTGGCTAGGAGGTTACATGATGAATCCTGTAACTGTAAGAGCACCAGCACAAAAGATATGGGACGAGCTTGGAATTCCATACAAAAAAGTTTCAGAAGGACTATATCTCACACCAGGACCTCATGCAGTCTCAAAGCTTATTGCAGCAACATGCGATGCAGGAGTAAAGTTTCTTAATTTAACAAAGTTTGATGATTTAGTTTTAAAAGACGGTAGAGTTGCAGGCGTTGTCGTAAATTGGATGCCTGTCTCAGCATTGCCACGCAACATTACTTGTGTTGATCCAGTTGCTCTAGAATCTAAGATGGTAATTGATGCATCTGGCCATGATTCTGTTGCAGTAAAAAGATTGGTGGACAGAAAGATGGTTGACTGGAAAGGAATGAATCCAATGTGGGTAGACGATGGAGAAAACAGAGTCGTACACAAGACAAGCGAGGTATATCCAGGTCTTGTTGTTGCAGGCATGTCAGTGACTGAAACTTTTGGCATTGCGAGGATGGGTCCAACATATGGCTCGATGCTTCTTTCGGGTAAGAAAGCAGCCGAAGTAACTGCTGCAAAGATAAAAGAATTAAGAAGATAAAATATTAGTAATTCTCTGATTCATTGTTGAAAATATCCACAGTTTTTTTGTATGATGAACCATCAGTCCCAGAAATAAGGATAGAAGATCTTGCAAATTTCATAAGAGAACTTTTTCATGTCAAAGTAGAGACAAGAGAAAATATTTTCAATTATTTTCATTCAAATATTGCTCAAGAGCTTGCAGCGTGTAGAATATTTGATACCAGAGTACCGTTTGAAAGACACAATCCTACCACTGAAGAGATAAAATTCGAAGAAGAATCTTTTGTAAATAATAAAGAGACCAATATAATAATGTACGATGGTTTTGAGTTTCATAAAGTCATCACAAGTATGATTCCAAAAGATGAGGCTGGTTCAGACAAATTTCATCTTGTCTGTACAAACAAACTCACATGCACTTTTGATCTTGGCGATTACAGATATCATGGAAGAGCAGTCATTTGTTCAAACCCCTCTATCATTTCTACTACAGGAATGGTTGAGGCACCTGCAAAACCACGTGAGTTTTATCTTAGCTTACTTTCAAACATCACTCAGGGTTTGAACATAGATTGGATAAAAAATCAATTCAAGGGAAAATATCTTGAATATCATGACCCCAAGATTGGTGAAATCATCAAAGGATACGCACTGCAAGCACTGTTTTATTATTTGACGGGAGAATCATTTTGTGAATCAAAAGAATGTAGGTTGTTCAATGCACATTGGCAAGCTGATCTTTTACATTCACAAATCGAGTCTGGGAAATTGTGTGACAAGCATCAACAAATTCTTGATAAGATCGTTTCAAAATCGTGAATAATTTAAATATGAACTACAAATGAATTGGTTTTATGCAAGCTGAGATTAGAACAGAGATTCCAAAACCTTCTGAAAAGAAGAAAAAATATGACGTTATAATAATTGGCTCTGGTCCAGCTGGATACACTGCAGGAATTTACACATCACGGGCAAAGCGTGACACATTGATAATTTCAGGAATACTACCAGGAGGACAGCTTATGCTTACAACCGAAGTAGAAAATTATCCTGGATTTGAAAATGGGATTTTTGGTCCTGAGCTCATGACAATTATGCGAAAGCAGACAGAAAGGATGGGTGCCACTATAGTTGATGACGAAGTAGTTAACGTAGATTTTAAACACAGACCCTTTAAGGTTCTCACACCATCCGAAGAATACGAGTCTGATGCAGTGATAGTTTGTACAGGTGCAAGTCCAAGAAAGATTGGCGCAAAAGGCGAGTTAGAATTTGGAGGAAAAGGCGTCTCATATTGTGCCACATGTGATGGGCCATTTTTTAGAAATCAAGATATCGTGGTTACAGGAGGTGGAGATACAGCTATGGAGGAAGCCATATTTTTAACAAAATTTGGCAAGAGTGTGCATGTTGTACACCGAAGAGACAAGCTTAGAGCTAGTCAAGTAATGCAGGATCGCGCATTTGAGAACCCAAAAATAAAATTCCATTGGAATAAGGTTATTGAAGAAGTTACGGGAAAAGAAAAAGTAAATCAAGTAATCGTAAAAGATTTGAAAACTAATGAAAAAGAACCGTTAGATGCGGGTGCACTTTTTGTTGCAATAGGACACGAACCAAACACAAAGTTGTTCAAAGGACAGATTGAGCTTGATGATCAAGGATACATCAAACTAAAAGATCTCACAAAAACAAGTGTAGAGGGAGTTTTTGCAGCTGGTGATGTCCATGATCACAGATACAGGCAAGCAATTACCGCCGCAGGGTTTGGATGCATGGCTGGAATTGATGTTGACAAGTATCTTTCTGAAAACAGATAGACTACAGATAGATTGCTTCTGATAGATGGATTGCTTCTTTTAGCGCCTTATCAAATTGTTCTTCAGTAAAGACTTTTTGTTGTGCATAAAGGCTCTTGAACTTGCGACCATCATCTGCAAATATTCCAACAACACAGCCTTCATCCAGTGATAGTTTTTCCATAGCTGAAAAGACTGCGCCAGAAGATGGACCTACCAGTAATTTTTCAGTTTCAAACAATTTTCTTACTGCAGCAAAGGCTTCTTCGTTTGTTATAGTCATCCAGTCATCAACTAAATTCTCGCGTTTCTTGAAGAGGACTGGTTTATCAGACTCGACAAAGTTACGTAATCCTTGGATGAG
>DATIAR010000076.1:0-19025 GCA_035457865.1 Nitrosopumilaceae archaeon | reverse complement strand
GTGCATAGCCATTTATTGCTGCTATAACAGGTTTTTCAATGCTCTCTATTTTGTTTAGTACTTCATGTCCTCGTAAAGCATATTTTTCTGCTTCAACTGATCCAATTTTACTCATATATTCAATGTCAGCACCAGCCGAGAATGCCTTTTGTCCCGCACCAGTAATTATGATAACTTTGGATGAGCCATTTTCGAGACTATCAAGAACTGTAATGAATTCATCCATAACTGCAAGATTCATAGCATTAAGTTTGTCGTGCCTGTTAATTGTGATTAAAGTTATCTCCTCGTCTTTTTCTACTTGAAGATATTGTGACATTGAATGAAACTCTATATTCTAGAAATTAAACTTTACAAACTTAGATTGCGAACGAAACTGAGTTATATTACACAATTTACAAAAGAGCTACTTGACAGACCTGGGTTTGTTTTTTGCTGCTTTTGCAGCTATAAGTTGGGGAACTTTTTTTGTTCCAGTAAGAAAAGTCGGTATTAGAAATATTTGGCAATTACAAGGTGCTACTTCAATAGGTGTATTACTTTTTGCTATCCCTGTAGGATATTTTTGGGGTTTTGAGATTCAGCTGGGCGGTCTTGTCAGTGGCCTCATATGGACAATAGCAAATTTACTTGCTCTTTATTCTGTAAGATTAATCGGTCTTGCAAGAACATCTCCGCTCCTTGCTGGGTCTAGTATTATTTCATCATTTGTATGGGGAACTGCATTTTTTAATGAAACTTTTGATTCGTTAATTCTTGCATTAATTGCAATAGGACTGCTATTGATTGGATTACAACTTGTAGTAAATGGAGAAAAAGTGTCTTACATACAAAAAAGAGGATATCTAGTAGCTGTTGCGTCTGGTTTGATAGGAGGTACTTACATTATTCCTATGCAAGTAACACAAACTCTTCAGTCTGGGTTTTTTTCGTCAAGCCTTTCAATTTTTGTAATTGGTATACCAATGTTTTTGCTTGCAAGAAAATTCATTAAAAAAGAAACAATTGCAGGAATAATTTCTGGAAGTCTTTTTAATCTCGGTAGTTTTTCCGTATTAATTGCTGTAGGTCTAATAGGTATAACAATAGCATTTCCTATAGCCCAAACTGCTACTCTTTTTGCCGTATCATGGGGAATGTTTTACTTTAAAGAAGTGATTCGGAGACAAGGAATTGTGCGTGTCTCTATAGGAGTTCTAGTAATCTTAGGTGGTGCTACACTTCTTGCTATTGCTTAATCAAGCAATTTATTTGGCTTGAAAGAAATCAACTGAATTGAAAAAAGCAGTAATGATTTTCAGTGGTGGTTTGGATTCTGTTTGTACAGCTGCTTATCTACAATCGAAATACGAACTCTATGGAATTACTTTTTCATATGGCCAGAGAGCAGAACGAGAAATCAGTGTGGCAAAACATTTTGCGAAGATTTTGAATTTAAAAGATCATAAAATTGTTAATATACAATTCATGAAGGAACTTTATGCAAACACAAATGCTCTTACTAACTCAAAAATGGGGATTCCAGAAAAATTCGATTACACCATAGTTGTACCTATACGAAATGCAGTTTTTCTTTCAATTGCCTCTGCGTGGGCGTTTGCAATAGGTGCCACACTAGTTACTTATGGTGCACACAAGGATGACAAACGGTATCCAGATTGTAGACCTGAATTTTCTAGGAAACTTGAGAAAGCTTTCAATTCTGGTGAGATGGATGGAATACGACTAGGTTTAAGGAAAAAGATTATAGTTTGGAGTCCTTATAGAGTTGGATTTTCAAAAAGCGATCTGCTAAAAATCGGATACAAAAAACTGGGAGATAATATCTTTAACACATGGAGTTGTTATTCAAACACAAAGACTCATTGTGGAAGATGCGAGTCTTGTAATAATAGAAAGTCTGCTTTTTCTAAAGCACGAATAAACGATAAAACTGTCTATGAGGTTTAGTTAGATATTTTTTAAGATCGGTTTTTTAAGAACAAGTGCTCGTATAGGTAAGTAATAGACAAGGAAAACCCCGCCAGCTATTCCCCAGAATATCCAGTTTGTCATTTGTTCTGTAAACCCTATTTCTGTAAAATAATTAACAGAATTCATAGCAATTCCTACAGAAATCCCAACAACGATAAAGAATTCTATTGCATACCATAAGAATCCAGGAAATGATTCTTTTGGTACATGTGCGTTGTTATGTACACCCATATTTGTCATGGTTCAGATGTCATTATTTAATTTTCTCAAAGATCAGATTATTCTTGTTTCAGAACTATCATTATGAATAAGTGCAATTATGTCTGTTCTGGCTTCCTTTTTTTCATAAATTCCTCTGTATGTAATTGAAGTTACCTTTGCATCGTTTCTAACTCCACGCATTCTCATACAAAGATGTTCCCCTTCCGCAATTACTATTACTCCTTTTACTCCCTCGGAGTATAATTCATCAGCAATGTTTTTTGTTATTCTTTCTTGGATTTGCAGTCTTGATGTATATTTTTCAACTAGTCGGACTAATTTTGAAATACCAAAAACTTTACCATTTGGAGAATATGCGATTGCAATTTTGCCAAAAAAAGGTAGCATGTGATGTTCACACATGGAATAGAATTGTATGTCCTTTGCTATTACAACATCAGAATCTTCAGAAAACTTGACGGATAGTTCAGACTCTGCATCGTAACCCTTGAAGATCTCTTCATACATATCTGCGATTCTATCTGGCGTATCAATAAGACCCTCTCGATAAGGATCCTCACCTATTTCTGCAATCAATTCTCTTACTAGTCGCTTTACTCTATCTTTGTCCATCACGGTGCACCTATGAATTTGTGAAGTTGTGGAACTATACGTACATCGTTATAATAAGGGTAAACTAAATCATAGAAGTCGAAAAGCTCTTTCAAACTTGGTTCTGCAATACCATAGCTTGGCTGTATTATAAATCCTGCAATTTGTGATTTTGAGATAATATTAAAAACCCTCTCAATTAGATGTTTGAAAGGCTCAAGTTCGGTTTTTGAACTTATAACAATCTTGATGTAAGTAGTTTTATTTGAATTTATGGCATAGGTAAGACATTGTAATTCATTTTCTAAAAGCTTAGAATAATGTTGAAGATCTACAAACTCTGAATCTGGTGTCTTAAATTCAATCTTAATATAATCAAAATATGGAAGTATTTCTGAAAATTTTTGCGAATCATAACAGGAGGATTCAATATAGGTCGGGATGCTTTTTGTTTTGACGAATTTTGCCATTTCTGATACTGCTTTTGATTGTACGAGTGGATCACCGCCTGTAAAATTCACTTTGTAAGTATTTTTTTCTAGATTTTTTTCTATGAGTTTACAAGCTTCTTCAAGTGTGTACTCATTTCCAGAATCCATGGGGAGAGAGTCTTTTGTGTCACAGTAAAAACATTTGAAAGGACATCCTGCAAGTCTTACAAAAAGCGTTTTTGTTCCATACAATATTCCCTCTCCTTCTACAGAAGTAAATATTTCAAATAATCTTACATTCAAGCAAATGATCTTTGGTTTTTCAATATTTATTCAATTGGATTAATAATGATCGAATTAGGTCGTAATTTCCTCTCTTTTGTTAGCAAAAAGTCCTGAAATGAATATTACAACGCCAAGAATTCCGATAAGACTTCCTACAAATTCGATTGTTTCTTTGATTTCGATTTGTGTGGGGGCAAGTAATACTGCAAGTATTGCGCCAACCACAATCATTGGGATCCCTATACCGACAGAGATTTGTTTAGAAGCCATGTGGAGTGTAGCCATGAAAAACGTATATGAAGTTTATGTAAGTTTTTGTCAGACAAAATGATTTTTGATAAAAATTTAAACGTATTAAGATTCTAGTTTTTGAATCATACGTATGATTTTATCAATTTCGTTTAATGTATTCATAGCCTTTTCTGGAGACGTATCAAGCTGAAGTTTAGCGTCTTCAAGAAGTGAAAATGCACGTGTAATCCACTTGGTGGCAATCTTATTGTCGGTTATGGTTTCAGAGAGATTGTTTAGTTGTTCATCCAGGGTTTGAATTTTTGCTTTTATTCTTTCTACTTTAGAATCAGTATTTCCTGATGCTTTATTTGAACGATCTGTTGTTTCTACAGAATCTGATGTTTCGTTTGTTGCTTCAGTTTGCACTTTTATACTGTTAAGAATTTCGTTTATGGAGCTTATTTTTTGTAACGCACCTCTCAGATTGTTATCTAAAACAAGCTGTTTTAATTCTACAATCAAATCATTTACTGTTTTTATCTTGGTTTTAGAGTCATCATCTTGTGAGTTTTTACTTAAATTGTCAAGTTTTGATTCAAATTGTTTGATAATAACATTTATTCTGTTAACTGTCGACGCATCAAGTTTTCCTCTAATTGTATTGATTCCTTTTGTTTCTAATACTATCTGACTTGCATCAGAAACTTTTTGAAGCTTTTCTTTGGCAATTTGTAGATTATCAATAATGTCTTGTGATAAACCTAGATCCTTTGCTTGAGAGATTAATTTATCAAGACTTTCAATTTGTTTTGTTGCAAAGACCTTGGCTCTATCTGAAGTTCTTTGTTTCGCTACTTCAGAAATGGAATTATAGGCGTTAATTATAAACTGTTTTGCGACTCCAAGTGTTTTATTCACCTCATCGAGGTTTCCTGCATCCAAATTTTGTTTTGCAATTTGTATTAGGTTATCAAATTCTACGAAATCAATTTCAATGTTGTTCTTAGTTGCGACTGCTTTGAGTTTGTTTGCACTGTTTTCTATCCTAATAATTGTAGTTTTTAATCTAGATGTATCAGTTTGAGATAGTGGTTCTTCAGCAATTGCTGGTACGGAAGATGATATTTTGTCACTTGCATCCTTAAACAATTTCATTGCAGAAAGAAATTGTTGTTTTGCCGTAGTAATATCTCCCTCTAAAACGGATTTTGCAAGTGCATCCGTCTCTGCAGAACCTTGTTCATAGAGTTTACTTATTTCATCAGGTACTGTTTCAAGTTGTGATAAGCTGATCTTAATGTTGTCTCTTGCTTGGTTTGCTATTCTAAGTAATGAATCTAGTTGTATGTCAGCATAGGCCTGGATAGGAATAGTAAGTACCATACTTCCAACTAATGCAAATAAAATAAATGCTAAAGGTTTCATTCTTGGTTTTCCTCCAACGTTTTTCGTAATTTTATAAGGTTTTGTTGATCTATTTTTTCTATTTCTATAATTCCTTCCCTTTCAAGGCGTTTTACCGCACGCCATGTAGTAGTACGTGGAAGAAGGAATTTTTTTCGTAATTCGCTTTCATAAACTTGGCCACCATTCTCAGAGATATATGTTACCATATCCTTGTCTTCTTGACGTAATTCTGGTTTAATTCTAAAGATTGTTTCTTTGTCTGGGATTACAATTTTTTCGTTCTTCGGCAGGAGTTCCGCGGTCTTTTTAATTGCAGATTTTGCTCTTTTGATAAAAAGCGAAATTGTTATTATTGCTCCTGCTACTGTACCGATTGTAGCTGCAGTTGCTACAATAGTACCGCCTAGAGAAGACAAAGGATCATTATCTGATTTTGTTCCATTATTTGAAAGAGCTGTCTCTTGTTCATGAACAGCGGTGTTCTTTGCTTCATTAGCCAAGATTTCTGCACTTGAGAATTTACTTTCATTAAACGCAGAAATTGCTTCTTCAAGTTTTGCAGAAGCCAGTGGCGTTTTAATTTCTTCTGCATTGATTTTATTAATTAAATCTCGTGCTTTTTCTATTGCAAGAGTTGCAGTCTGTGCAGTTCCTAAAACACCAAATACGTAGTTAATTTCTGCACTTCCACTAGGAAGTGAGACAAGTGATTGCTCGTCTACAACTTGCATGTTAAGTGGGAATGCGTTCATACCTATAATCACAGTATTTTTTGGTAAGAGTATAGAATAGTCAGATGGTGCATCAATAGAAAATGACCAGATCTTTCCATTTTTTGTAACTAGATCTGCCGTATCATAATCGATTTTGACTTGAGAAGCTCCTAATGTTTCAATTATTACGTTATTTCGATCAATTTGGCTGGAAAGTAAAAGATCGTTTTCGTCCTGTACTACAAGGTTATCAATGTTAGTTCCAAAAAGTTTCATCGAGAAATCAGGTTGTAAAGGATCTATTTCAGTAGCGTAAAAGACGTGGGTGGTACCATCTGAATAAATTGTAAAATCTAGAACCTTGGATACTCCAAAGGTATGCTGTGGTAAAGACGCTAGGGTTACTAGAACAAAACATACTGCTATCAAGGGTGCTCTGGCCATTAATGTCAGGATATTAGTAATCCTTACAAAAAGCATTCCTTCTTGTGATGCGTACTCTAGCTGCGCTAACTCTGTTTTTTGTTCCATTTTTTAATACCTTAGGTTCATTGCCTGGACGAGACTCTGGAATTTTTGAAATTCTTGGAAGAATTTTATTCCCTTCTCGGTTATCACAAAGAGGCGGTTTCTATTATCCTTCATCGAATCCACTAAACCTGCATCTATTAGCTTTTGACACTTGTCAAGCACCGCATAATGCGACAGGTTTGCTCTTCTAGATATGGCAGACACAATTACACCTTGTGTACCACCGTCCATGGTTACACCCAAAATATCGGCTATTATGCCCATTTCTGATCTGTATTGTTGTTTTGACATGCCATCTTATGGAATGGATGTATTATGAGGGACGCCTTGAAACACCACAGCGGAACACCTAGCGGAACGGCTGTTATAGCGTGTGAAATGGGCAAAATGTTGTAAATTACGTAGCGGGGGAGAAGTGATTTTGATACTGAATTTGTGCTAGAATGTAGTAAAATAATCTAAAATATCAGATTTCACGATTCATACATCTAACTGTCTTTTTTAAAAGATGGAGGCCTACAATAGCCTCCTATTACGGAATTAAAACCCGACGCGCCAAACGACTCTGACCTTTTTGGGTAGCCAGCCCACCTGCAAAAAGATTGTTGTGGTTAATGAGATGTTAGATCGTCTAGATTAAACAAAAGTATGTATGATTAGTGTACTTACATAAGCTACCGCAGCGCTGGCTGGTATGGTTATAATCCAAGCCCAGACTATTCTCTTCCCAATTCCCCATCTTACAGCAGAAACACGCTTTACTGCTCCTGCTCCCATGATTGCTCCAGAAATTGCATGGGTAGTACTTGCAGGGATTCCAAAATGAGCAAGAACCGCAAGGATGGATGCACCGCCTGTTTCTGCCGCAAAACCTTGATACGGTTTTAATTGTGTTATTTTTATTGCCATTGTTTTTACGATTCGCCAGCCGCCAAAAAATGTACCAAGACTAATTGCAAGTGCGGCAATAAGAATAACATAGAAGGGTACTTCAAAGCTAGTAATCACGCCTTCTGTTAGTAAAATTAATGCAATTATTCCCATTGTCTTTTGACCATCGTTTGCCCCATGAGTTAGTGAGAAGTAGGTTGACGAAATAAGCTGTAATCTACCAAAGACAGAATTTACTTTACTTGGTCTCTTTCTAGCAAATAAGGTGATGAGCAGTGTTGCTAGTAGAAATGCAGTGACAAGACCAACCACTGGCGATACTACTATACCAATGGCAATTTTCTCCAATCCGCCAAGAATTACTGCATGCATACCAGCACCAGCTATACCTGCACCCAATACACCTCCTACCAAGGCATGGCTACTCGAAGATGGAAGACCCAATAACCATGTAATTAGGTTCCAGGTAATTGCACCAACCAGTGCTCCAATAACTATGTAGATTGTTACAAAGTCTGGGTTGATGAGTCCTTTTCCTATCGTAGTCGCAACAGCAACTCCAAAAAGAAAAGGTCCAACAAAGTTTGCAGCTGCTGCAAGAGTGACTGCTTGAAGTGGTCTCAATATCCGTGTACCTACCACGGTTGCAATGGAATTTGCAGCATCATGAAAACCATTTATAAAATCAAAAAATAAAGCTACGAGAATTGCTCCAATTGCGAGTTCATACATGATAAAAACCTAAGTGTATTTTAGAACAATGTCTTCAATAGAGTCTGCAACATCTTGACACCTATCAGAAGTAGTTTCTAATGCATCATAGATCTCTTTCATTTTAATTATTGTAACTACATCTTTTGTATCAAATAATTCACCTACAGCTTTACGATGAATTTCATCAACTCGGTGCTCTGATTCACTGACGTTTCTGCAATGGTCAATTATGGATTTGTCCGCTTTTACATTGTTTAATCTAGTAATCATAAAATTAACTTCTTTTGTTGCTACTGTAAGTTCTTTAGCCATATCAAGCATGTATGGTGGAGAGGTTGTTATTCTAAAATTGATAATTCTACCAGATATTCCTTCTATGTAGTCTATAATATCATCTGTCTTTGATGCAATTCTTGAAATGTCTTCTCTGTCTAAAGGAGTGATGAAAGTTTTGTTTAATTCTTCAAAAACAGAATGTGTTAGTTTATCTGCTTCTCTTTCTAATTTTCTGATCTTTGCATGATTTTCCTCTAATTTGTCAAAGTTTGCAAATAGATCTGCAAGTAGATTTGCAACTTCTTCTGCTTTGCAAGCAAGATTATTTAAGATACCAAGAATTTCTTTTTCGTTAGACTTTAACCATGACATCCACTGAGGCATGATTTGTGTCAAATTTACATAGTTAAATCTCTGTTCTATATACGACATAGGAACTATATAGTTCACTGAAAATACCCAGAAATCATCATATTTAAAACAAAACTAGAATACAAAGTCAATCTTGTAATATACAAGAAGAAATGCCTTCCCTCACCAAAGGTCAAAGGACCATAGTTGCTGGTTCTTTCCTTGGATGGTCACTAGATGGATATGATATTGTACTAATGTTACTTGTAATATCATCTGTAAGCCCGATCTTTTTTCCATCGGAGGATCCTATCATTAGTTTACTTGGAACCTATGCCAGTTATAGCATCACACTTATCATGAGACCACTCGGTGCGGCAATTTTTGGAATTTATGGTGATAAGTTCGGAAGAAAAAAATCAATGATTATTACTATTTTGGGATTTTCGATTGCTACTTTTGTTACAGGACTTTTGCCAACATATGCCATGGTTGGTGGACTTGCGCCAATACTTCTGATTTTGACAAGAATGGTTCAGGGAATTTTTGCAGGTGGAGAGTGGGGTAGTGGAGCCGTGATAACAATGGAAAGTGTACCAAAGCAAAAGCGAGGATTCTTGTCTGGTTTCTTACAAAGTGGTTTTTCTTTTGGTTTTGTTTTGGCTTCCATTGGATTCCAAATAATAACAATAATTTTTGTTGGAGAAGCATTTATGGAATTGGGTTGGAGAGTGCTTTTCTTTACAGGCATTATTCCTGGTTTCATAGCTCTTTTTATTAGATTTAGAATGGATGAATCAGCGCTTTGGCTTGAGAAACAACAAACGCACAAGCTGGAAAAGACACCCCTCCGAAAAATTGTTTTTGGTAAACAACACAGAAAAGCTTTCTTTCTTTGTGTTTTTGTGATGACTGGTCTTGTCTATATGTACCATGGCTCAGTTGGTTTTTTACCCACCTTTCTGCAGCAGTTTGGGGATATAGAAAGAACAGATCTCGCACCGATAATGATTTTTGCAACACTTTCTTCATGGCTTGGAATGATCTTTACTGGTTGGCTTAGTCAGAGAGTAGGACGAAAAAAGTCTATGATTTTCTTTGCAATAGCATCAATTGTTTTAGTAATTCCAATTGGTTATGGAATACTTGGGGAGGATATATCACGTATGATCCTTTTTGTAGTGATTTACGTCTTTGTTGTTTCTACAGCTTCTGGACCTATACCTGCCTTTTTTTCAGAGAGATTCCCAACAGAGGTTAGGAATAGTGCTGCAGGGTTTGCTTACAACGGTGGTCTAATAGTTGGTTCATGGTCTCCTCTGATTGCATTAAGCTTGATCTCTTTGGTTCAAAGTGAGTTTATTCCAGTGGCATTAGGCGTGAACATAATTATAGGTGCAGTAATTTTGCTTGTAGGCACTCTTCTTAATCCAGAAACAAAAGACCGTGATCTTTCATAGAACTTTCATATTGAGAACAAGGTATATTTATCGAATCTAAAATTGGCATTTCATATCTTGAAAAATAGGAATCATAAAATAGATTTAATTCCGATCGTTGAAGATATTTTGTCAATTGATCCTGGAATGAGATTTGCTGCAATTATAGATCTGAAGGGAAACATTTCAGAGTCAATAATGAAAGAGGGTAAGACATCATTAAAATCTCAAAAGGAAGAAGAGCATTTTTGCAAGCAAGTCGCATTAAGAAGGAAGATACGAAATGAGTTTAATAAAAGTCTAGGAAAAGTAGATTATGTTCATATTGAACGTGAAAAGGTTACCCAGATTGTTGTGTATCCTAAACGAAAAACAGTTTATGTCACAATGGAACCAAATATTGATACGATAAAAAAGCTGAAAATTGTAAAACTCATTAAAGAAAAAACTGCACAGTTATAAAATTAAGAAAAAGTAAGGGAAAAATTAGTTTTTGGATTTTACGGACATTTATTCAGTGGCAGATTCTGCCGGTTGTGGAGAACCTTCTCCAACTACTTCAGCTGTAGCAAATCGTCCACCAACTTGGGTGACTTTTACTTTTGTATTCTGCCCTACTTGCCCGCCTTTGACAAATATCACAAAACCATCTACTCTTGCGATACCGTCTCCTTTTCTACTAATTTCCGTTATAGATACATCGTATTCTTTTCCGGTTTCTACTGGTTTTGGCCTGTCATCAAATCGTCTATCGCCGCCAAATCGTCTACCGCCGCCAAATCGTCTACCGCCGCCGTAGCTTCTATTGCCGCCGTATCCTCGGTTTTCAGAGCCTTCGCCAAAACCGCCTTCGTTATAGCTCATCGTTGCACCTCCTTTCTGTTTCACCATGAACCGTAACCCTATAAAATCTGATCAGCAGATTAATTTAACAATCTGGGAAGTTTAGTTATTATTTAATGGTAAAATTAACAATTTTAGTTTAAAATCATGTCAACTCTATATCTATTATCTTTTTATATATTGCAAATTACACTATTTTATATAATATGTTCGAAAAGTTCAAAAAAAACCTAGAAAAGTTTAGAGAACTTTCGTCTGAGGGAGGTCAAGATGATGCTGGTAATGTCATGACAGAAAAGATCGTTCCTGTTGAATCAACACCTAGCATTGAACAAACAAAAATACCTGAACGTGTTGAACAAGTCAGTATGAGTCAGCCAAGTGATGACATAGGTATAAAATCGCTTATGGATAAGCGTGCCAAGCTTGAAGAAGCAATTGATTATGTTGGACTAATGATAAAAAATCTGAAAGATAAGCGCACCAAACTTGAAAAGAATATCGAAGATGAATCAGTTGATATTAAAAATCTGAAGGAAAAGTTGAGCAAAGTAACTCAGTATATTGATGAGGAAAAACAGGGTATTAGGAACCTGGCTCAGAAGAGATCAGATGTCGAAAAAGAAGCAGATGATGTGGCCGTAATAATAAACAATCTACGTGAGAAACTTACATCAATTGATCACGTAGTAGATGAAGAAGGCAATAAAATAAAGAACTTTAAAGAATCAAAATCAAAGATGGAAAGTACATTTAGTTAAAAAGTGAAACCTTCCTTCAGGATTGCATTAAGATTTTCTTTTATTTCATTTTCATCAGATATAGAATTCAGATCACGTATTAAAACTTCAGTTGCCAGACATTGATTTTTTGTAAATTGATAATAGCATTCTAATCTTTCTTGATATGTTTTTGATTTATGGAAAGTTACCCAAAAATTTTCAGATGCATGCTGAACATAAAGAAGAAACTTGTAGATTGCATCCCTTACTTTTGGAGAAGAATTATCTTTAGTTAGACCTATCAACATCTGTTCTAGCTTACTTTCTAAGTTTGATTCGTAAATCATTTGATAAAGGTCGATTTCTCGTGTTATGCATTTCCTTTACACCACATTCATAAAAATGTTCATTCAATAAATTACAAGAAAAACGACATTATCATATAGTTTCTTTATATTATCTATAAAATATTGTATTTCAATAATTTTCTTTGAGTAAAACTTAAATAATTTTATCACGTATAGTTTGTCCCTATCAAAGGAACATCCTCCCAAGATAGGAATCATGCAGACAAAAGCACGCGGGCAGGACATAGTCTTTCCGCGAATGATGAAGTCGCCATGGGATGAAAAACTCCCAGGAATTGTTGACAAAGGTCAACATGGGCTTTTGGATCCACACCGGGTCCCATCAAAAGCTTTGGCGTGTTACTATAACACGCTCTGCATGATGATATTTTTCCCTTTTCAATATTACTAAATTTATCGAATTAAAATCAACAAAACTGTAGAAATTATTCAAATGTATCATAAAATAATACGACATCATGTGAGTATCCAAAGCAATGTCATTATCTCCTGGAAGGAAGTGGATCTGGTATCTCCTTCCGTCTCAGATATCAGCAGAAGGCTTACGTACAGTTATTCCATTATATGTAATATTTCTTGGTGGAGATATAAGTGAAGTTTCGCTAATAGTTGCACTTCATTATGGTGCAGCTGCTCTAGGTTCTTTATTTTGGGGTAAGGTTATAGACCGATTTCATGTAAGACGAGCGGTTCTTCTCGTTTCGCTTTTTTTTATAGTACTTTGCTGTATTTGGTTATATTTTACAAGAAGTCTTACCATGCTTTTTGTTATTTCACCAATAATTGGATTCTTCCTAGTGGGAAAGAATCCGGTAACACATTTACTGGTAATGGAATCAGCTCCTAAAAATCAATGGAGTTGGTTATTTGCAAGAACTTCAATAATTGCAACTTTTGGAATGTTAGGTGCTATGATAATTGGCACAGTCTGGAGTGTATATTTCGATTTAAGCCCTTATTTTTTGATCTGTGCAATATCAACTGGTATTGCCATAGCATTTACTACAACCATTAAAGGTTCACGTTTTCACCTTGAACGAAGTAGTATTGCTCATTCAATACATGGATTAAGCTATAGTTTTACCCACTTTCATCTCATATTTCCAAGGATTCTAGAATTGTATGATTATAAGCATATAATTTCGATATTCAAAGGTAAAGTCTCACATGAAATAGGAATCCTATTTTTAGCAAACTTTCTTTTCTATTTTGGAAGTAATATCTATTTTACAGCATATACACCATTTCTGAAATATTTCAACTTTACAGATTCAACCGTATTTTTGATTTATGCGATACAAACATCTGCAATGATCGCGATTTTTTTTGTTGCACCTAAATTGATTTCTAAATTAGGAGAGGAGCGGGCCATATTGATTGCATATGCGCCAAGAATAATTGCTGTTCTTGTTGCAGGGTTGGTCATTCCCTTCATGTTAGGAATTGGGATTTTTGTAGTATCAATTATTTCAGTATGTTTAATGGTACTAGCGTTTTCTATTTTTAGTATAGCAAGTTCTGTTATTTTTTTTAAAAGTATTCCGCAAGGTTTTGAAGGGAAATATCTTGGAGTGAACAGTTCGATCATAGGGATTGGCGTATTTGCTGGAGCTATAGTAACGGGAGAGCTAACAAATTTGTTTGGATATACAAATTTGTTTTTGACTGCTGCTGTTATTCTAGCACTGTCATTTATTTTATTTAGAGTCTATCTACGTTATAGATTATCACACAATGTAGCCTAGATGTATCGTGCTGAAGTTGATTGACCAGCAGGCATGGAGGGTAACTTGTCGTTTACTGCTGCTTCTGCTACTGCCGCTGCTTCTTGAAGAATCTTTTCTGATTCTTCACTTGTTGATTCGGAATCTATTCCAAAGTCTCCATTATGGAATGTGTCGGTCATAAGGCCGTTTAACATCTCTGTCATGCCACTTAGTTCTTGGTCAGCCTCTGGCATGAATCTTACAAGTGATGATCTTAAATTCTTCATCAGACCTATGGTTGGCATTATAGTCACTACAGTATCTCCAAGATCATGGAATGTTGTTAATCTAAGTTCGATTTGTTCTAGTGCCATTCTTGCATTACCTAAGAGCTTGGTAACTTTACGAACTTCAGCAAGTTCTTTTGATAAAACTCTACTAGCTGTAGTATCATGTTGTTGTGTTGCAGTAACAATTCTTTTGAAAAGTTTTTCATCTTTTTGTTTTAGTTTTGTAATCATCCCATCTAATTTAGAAATCTGAGTCTGCAGTCTTTTTACTGCTGTCTCTAATCGAGGTTTTAATGGACCTTTTGGATGTAATGCATCGTTGAATCGTTCACCAATGCTAGGTGTCTGTGGCTTGGTCCAACTTTTAACGAAACCTGTCATGGTAAGCAGTTAAAAAATTGGTTATTAATTCAAGGTGTGAAATGAGGTTCACTGCACGCTAAATTAAGCTAACAAACAATTCAATCTATAGAAATATCAAATCACAGATAGGATACTAATTTTGGTAAAATTATCGATAACTTAACTTGGATATATCCTTCCAATCAATCCTCAGACCAGAGATTAGTGCGTCAGTTGTATACTATTTCTCTGCGGATGGATTTTCTTTATGTGAACCTCCAGTGCCGTAGTTGACTGCTGATGTTCACAGCAAAGTGGACATTTTTCCATTTTATTTAATGCCTGTGAATTGAAAAAATCGTATTTAAGTTTTTGCTTTAAAGTATTTTGAGGAGAAATTTGAATCAAAATTATTTTCCAAATTATTTGAGATTTTTTAGTAAAACAGGTCAAGGAAATTTTGATCCTCTCATTGTAATCAGAAATCTATTTTTGAAAAATGTATTATAGAAATGATAAAATAGTTTTAGGAAAAAATTGGGAATGAAATTAAAGTATGTGAATAATGGAATTTTATGATAATCAAATAATTAAGATAATTCTAATAAAAAACTTAATTATTTAAAAAATTTATCATAACAAATATGATTTTATTAAAAATATAGAATAAATGGTAATAGTTAAATCTTTTTATTGTCCTACGATCGAAACTTTTATTAGATATAAGATGACTCGCGAAACTTTCGGTTCAGGTGGTGGTCGTTGCCCTCGTTGTGGAAAAGGCCCGATGGTAACTGACAGTACCACTGGAGAGATGTTTTGTGGAAACTGCGGTTTTGTCCTTACTGAAAGAGTAGAGGAATCAGGTCCTGAATGGAGATCATTTTCTAAAGAAGAACATGAGGATCGAAGTAGAACTGGAACTCCTACTTCACTTGCAATGCACGATATGGGACTTGCAACTATAATTGGTCCGGCAGATAAAGATGCATCTGGAAAACCACTGTCTGCTTCTATGAAAAGTACTATTGAACGTCTTAGAACTTGGGACAGTAGAAGTCAAGTTCACGAACCAGTAGACAGAAACTTTAGACAAGCCTTTAGTGAGCTTGATAGATTAAAAGATAAACTTGCTCTTTCTGATGCAGTTATAGAAAAAACGGCATACATTTACAGAAAAGCCTTAGACAAAGGTCTTGTAAGGGGAAGATCAATTCCTGGACTTGTTGCAGCTGCATTGTATGCTGCATGTAGAGATACTGAAACACCAAGAACTTTGACTGATGTTGCAAATGGGATCAATATTAAAAGAAAAGATGTTGCCAGATGCTACAGATTACTTCTAAGAGAACTTGATCTTAAGATGCCTGTTGTAGATCCAATAAAATGTGTAGCAAGAATAGCAAGTAAAGCTGGATTAAGTGAAAAAACAAAAAGAAAAGCACTGCTGATTCTAAAAGATGCTGCTGAAATTGAAATTTCTGCAGGAAAGGATCCTATGGGACTTGCAGCAGCTGCACTGTATCTTTCTTGTGTGATGAATGGCGAAAATAAGACACAAAAAGATGTTGCACAGGCAGCAGGAGTAACCGAGGTTACTATCAGAAATAGATACAAGGGATTGAAGGAATCCCTAAAACTATAATTTTTTTAAAAATTATACTATTTTAATACATGAAAAAAATAATATATCTTGTAGCTATAGTTGTTGTTGCAATAGCAATAGGATTATCATTAGAGCCTAATTCCAAAAAAACTGTTATTTATCATGTAACAATAGCAGATCCCAAACTTTACACCGATGAAATTTTTACCGACACATTTGTAATTCAAAATGGGACATATCGATTTAGTTTTGTACCAAATGGTGATAGTCCTAAGACTCTTTCTATTGCTCTAAAAGGGGCAACTTTTTCTTTTGCAGAAGATTTTCTGTTAAATGGAACGTTACATGATACAGGAATTTCAGTTTATTACACATGGGACTATCTTGGTAAAAAAGAGATTCAAGTGCCAGAGGACCAACAACTACAAATCGTGATAAATCCTCATGGAAATTTACTTGGCGGTGTGTCAGTTGATCTAATAAAAAGATAATTGGCGTGGCCCCCCGTCAGAAGGGCAGAGATTACCTCTTTGAATCGGCTCCAAGGCCGGAGTTCATATTTAGTTCTGCGGGACCACGCAATTCAAGCAGTAGATTTTGCATCCTTCTGCATGTTTTACTATATGACTTTCAAGTATTTATCACTTCATGTTGATTTTTTTATAGTTCAGCTAATTTTTAGCTAAATTTTTCAAGTAAAAATCAATATTTGAGAAATGTCAAACTTGTGAGAGCTAGTTATTTGAAAAGACGGTAGTTTTTTGAAAGTTTTATCACTTATTAATACATAAAATATTGAATAGTCAAATGACTCTAGATAAAGGGGACAAGTTAGGCAGGATCTCACTTTTTGCAAAACACGCTTTTAAGTACTATTTGGTTGGCGCAAGCGGTGTCTTTGTTAATTTGGGGATTCTTTTTGCTTTGACAGAATTTGTTGGGTTATGGTATCTCCTCTCATCCTCCATAGCAATCTATATCTCAATCACATCCAATTTCTTGCTTAACAAAACTTGGACATTTAGGGATACTGTGATGAAACAACGCGATTTTCTCATGTATGGAAAATTTATTGGTGTAAGTCTGGTTGGTATGGGAATACAACTGGGATTTAATTATATATTTGTAGAAAAACTCTTAGTGTATTATCTTCTAGCTGCATTGATCTCTATTATGATTGCATCGTCAGTGAACTTTGTACTAAATCGTCGCTTAACCTTTGGAATTAAGCTCTAAAATTAAAAATAACAAAGGATATCTGACTTTATGAAACTTTCTGAGAAAGTTGCAATAGTTACAGGTGGTAGCCGTGGCATCGGAAAAGCTGTTGCAAAAATATTTGTACAAGAAGGAGCGCACGTCACTATCACATCAAAAGATCCAGATAGATTAGAAAAAGCAGCAAATGAAATTGGGAATGTGCTTTTCATACCAGGAGATATCAGAAACGAAAACGATGTTTCAAATGTTGTAAAGAAAACTGTGGATAAATTTGGGAGAATTGACATTTTGGTAAACAATGCCGGAATTTTTCCTCAAGTCAAACCGCTACACCAAATTTCAGACAAGGAATGGAATGAAGTGATTGATGTGAATTTAACAGGGCAGTTTCGTTTTACTAGAGCAGTTATACCATTTATGGAAAAAAATGGCGGCTCTATAATAAATGTCTCCTCTAATGCCGGACTCAAAGCGTTTGAAAATTTTGAAGCAGATGCATATACCGCGTCAAAAGGAGCACTGGTACTGCTAACAAAAGCATGGGCCATTGAGTATGCAAAATATAAAATTCGTGTAAATTGTGTGTGCCCTGGAATAGTTGAGACAGATATGACAAAACCGTATCTAGATTCAGAATTATCTAGAAAAATGGCTGCAGCAGAGCATCCTATTGGTAGAATTGGAACTGTAGATGACGTAGCAAAGGCAATTCTGTATTTTGCGTCAGATGACTCTTCATGGACTAGTGGTGCAATTTTGGCGTTGGACGGTGGGGCTTCAGTAAGATAATTTTTATGTAAGAAATTCTTCTGCGCCAAGTCCTTCTGGTGTAATTTTTATCCAGCGGTTTCTTCCTATTTGTTCAATTTCAACAAACTTCCAATCTCGCATAAGAGGCTGGATTATGTTTTTATCAAGACTTGCAAATCTTGCCTGTTGAAAGTTCTCTTCTCTTGCATTTACTATTATAAGCCCATTTTCATAAGCAAGCTCCGCCATCTCTTTTTTAGTTATCCTGCCACCATGTTCTTTTATTATTTTTAATGCTTGAATAAGTACAGATTTTGGAGTATGAATTTCGTATGCTGGAAGCTGAACCAGTGTTTTTAGTCCAGAAGAGAGTTGAGCTCCCTTTACTGTAGCATAATTTTCTGGTTCTGCATAGTAGGGAGTCAGTTTGTTTTTTCCCTTAAACATCATGCATGCCATCATGCATGCAATTGCTTGAATTTTTGAACCGGAAGAGACATTTACAAATATGTCGTTTTCTTTTTCTTTTTGCACTATTTCTTTAACAGATTTCAAGATCTTAAAGGGATCAAATCTATCTGAGTATACTACTTGAACCTCTATCTTTTCTTTTTTTAGCTCAGTTTTGATCTTTTCCATGTAACCACGAGCTTTATCTTTTGATGGATCATCATGCATCAAAAGCCAGATCTTGTCTGCCTTCATCTTTTTGGCTGAAAGCACTATCCTGTCTATCTCAAAGCCTACTGGAGCAATGTGTACACGCAAGTTTGCTAGATTAGTCATTATAGTATGTATAGTTTGCATACTAATCTCATCATATATAATAATTCTACAGTCCTAACTACAACATGAAAGCGGTTTGCAAGTTAGAAAAGGAGATAGAGATTCATGTATTTCCTACAGTTAAATCAGTCTTTGAAATAGAATAATTTTCTAAAATTCTATTGTGTGACTTTGTAAATGGCTTTTGATGATTCTACAAGCGGAACTGGATTATCAAGAGATTTCCAGACAAAAGTTTCGATGGCATATGTACCAGATTCAGTTGGAGACCAAGACTGCGATACAGCAAGTTTTTGATTTATTGTAATAGATCCCTTAAACCATGAAAGTGA
>DATIAR010000075.1:0-26000 GCA_035457865.1 Nitrosopumilaceae archaeon | reverse complement strand
GTAATAATGAAACCGACCTTCTTGTCTTCTTTTGGATGAAATGGCTTTTTTGTATCTGGATTTATCTTATCTATGTTATAGGCTGGTATGGCCTTTATTGTAACATTGTTTATTGTCTTTTCCTCTCTAGGTGCAATTCCTATCTTCTCTTTTAATGATATATTTGAAATTTGAGGCAAACATTCGTTCGCAGCAATAACTGTTGTATTTCTAGATGAGATCTTTTTTAGATCTTCTAGACTCAAGTGGTCAAAATGATTGTGCGAAATTAATACTAGATCAGCTTGTATAGTTTTAGATAATTTGTATGGATCAATACAAATTGTTATTTCTTTTTCTAGGGTGAATGTATCATGACCGTACCATCTTATTTTGATTCCATGGTATTCAAACATAACCAAGAATTAATTTCTGATCAAGTTAAATTTTACTAAGGTTCTAGAACAATTCTATCGTTTGCTAGAGAAATAACAGAACCACCTGTTTTTTTTATTCTTTTTTTAAGTTCATAATCAATAGTTGCTATCATTCCCTTATGGATTTTTATGTGTGAAATCAAAGCTTCGTCAACCGATTTTCCCGAGATTTTAATTTTTTTAAAATTTTTGATTATCTGTAAAGCATTAGATGCGGAAGTTTTTTTTTAACTGTTTTTCCGTGCGAGATTCGTTCAAGTTCTTTTATAACCATATCTGGTACCGTAAACTCAATTATCCCAATCTCTGTATCAAGATTTGAAATGTTTTTAATATTTTTAGATGCAAGAAGCATCAAAAAACTTGTGTCACAGACAACCTCAACCAACTACAACACCTGCACCAATCAATCGCCATCTTTCTGCTATTCTTCTACTTAACGCAACCTTGCCTTTTTCAAAGAGACAAACAGGCCTTTTGAACTGTACTTCGATCTTTTCTCCCCTAACACTTGTAACTTTGGAAAGAATTGGTGCTGTTCCTATGCTTAGTCTTAATGATTCGCCGACTTGGACAGATGAAACCTTGATCTCGTCTGATGAGCCAACTGCAGTATCAAATAGATTTACTTCTAGTTTCGCACTTGTAGAATTTTCTGGTAGAGTGCCCGGTTTTCCTATTACAGAGCCAATCAATGAGTCACTTCTTGTCATTGAAGGATCAAGCTTTGTTCCTATTGCAACAAGACCGCCAGGTTTTACTTCATCTACAAGACCTGCACCGGTTCCAAGTGAAGCTATTTGTGTTCTGATTGATTCATATTTATTATTTTTTTCGTTGGCAAGACCTGGTTTAATCTCAATTTCATCGCCTACTTTTAGTGAACCTTGAATAATGCTTCCTCCTATTACACCACCTTTAATGTTCTTAATTTTAGTACCAGGTCTGTTAACATCAAACGAACGGAGTACATGCATTACTGTGTTTTTTGATTCCTCGCGTTTTGGAGTTTCAATAGTGGATTCGATCGCTCCAATTAATGCATCTATGTTTAGTTTTGACTGAGCAGAAATTGGTATTATTGGCGCCTTGGCTGCATTTGTACCCTTTACAAATTTTACGATATCATTATGATTTGCCATAGCATCTTCATATGAGACAAGATCAGCTTTGTTCTGTACAAGTACAATCTGCTGTATTCCAAGCGTTTGTAGTGCAAGCAAGTGCTCTTTTGTTTGTGGTTGTGGCACCTTTTCATTTGCTGCAATTACTAGCATTGCTCCATCAATTAGAGCAGAACCCGAAAGCATATTTGCCATAAGACTCTCATGACCTGGACTGTCTACAAAACTTACAACTCTTGACAATTCACTTTCTTTTCCACAGTTGTTGCATTTTGGTGTAACAGAATATCCAAGTGGTGGTTCACAGTTTTTACACTTGTAAAATGCTGCATCAGCATATCCTACTCGGATGGTGATTCCGCGTTTTAGTTCCTCGCTATGGGCACTAGTCCATACTCCCGTAAGTGCTTGGATTAGTGTTGTTTTACCGTGATCAACATGTCCTGCAGTTCCAATGTTAACACATGGTTGATGTCCATATTTTTTTACATACCAATCTGGAAGAGTCTCACGCCAATGCAATGTTCAGCTTTTGAAAATCGGCTATGTTAACTTATGCCTTTTTTGGCTTTTCAGATGGTTTTTCTTCAGGAGCTGCTTTTGCAGTTTCGTCAATTTTTAGTTCACCATCTAATAAACAATTAATCTGATAGATCTCTTCTGTGATTATATTTCCACGAATAAGTTTTCTAAAGCGTTGTCCTTTTTCTGCATCTTGTAGACCAACTCCTTTTGAAAGCAGAATGTATTTTCGTGCCCCTCCATGTATATCAGCTCTCAGTGGAACACCAGACTTGTCACTTCCACCTGTTATTCGCATCTTTCCTGGTTGCCCAACTATAGCTGCATCGACTTCAGACCCTATTTGGAGACCTAAAAGTGGGTTTGCATCTTTTTCTTTTAGTTCTCTTGTTATAGACTTACCTTTTTTGTCAGATATTGTAATCTTGAATATAGCCAAGCATTTTGAAAAAGTCTTAAGACTATTAATTAATCTTTGTACCTAAATCTTTTAAAATAATTACTCGCAAAATAAAATCATGGAAGAGATCAAGTGTCCCAAATGCGAAAAGCCGATGATCTCAATGCAAGCATGTCACATGATCTGTACAAATTGCGGTTCACATCTTGATTGTTCAGACAAAGGAAGTTTTTGGTAATTTAAAATCCGGATCTGTCAGGATTGAAATTTGCTACTAACTCGCCAACTTTCTCTTTCATGATTTCTAGATAATCATCATATTTTGCTTCAAATCCACAGTAAGCACATTTAACATTTGTAACATCATTATCAAGTGTTGCAATTTTTTCACATTGTGGACATTTTGCATCCATGTATTCTTTTAGTAATTAGACTATATATTGTTAGATCCAAAGTTGGATTAAGCGGAGTTAGTCCAGCCCGGCACGACGTCAGCTTCCCAAGCTGAAGGTCGCGGGTTCAAATCCCGCACTCCGCATTTAATTATCTAAATCAAGCTTTAATTCTTATCACGAAGTTTTTCTGCGATTTGATCAAGTTCATCATTTGTGAAATGTGGCCTTTTTCTAAACATACTATGAACTGCTCCAGCACCGTCATCAACAGTACGTGGTATAATATGTACATGCACATGTGGTACCTCTTGCCCACTTTCTTTCCCATTATGAATTGCAATGAGAGAAGCAGAAAATAGGCCTTCTATCTTCTTTGTTAGAATTCTCACTGATTCAAATAAATCTACATTATCAGCTTTACTCATTTCTTGAATCTTTGAATAATGATTTTTTGGAATGACTAGAGTATGACCTTTTGTTAAAGGAAATGCATCCAAAAAAGCCAGTGATTTTTCCGTCTCCATTATTTTTCGTGCAGCAATCTTTCCCTCTGTTATGTTACAAAAAATACAATTCATGAAATAACATTCATTAAAGTATTGTAAAACCTTTCTATAGAAATCTATAGTTCTTTTATTGCTTCAAGTATGTTATTTTTGTCTGCTGCATTAGGCATTTGATTCAAGTAGGTTGTGAAATCTTCCTTTGCTTCATTTTTTTTGTCTTGTTCTAATCTTGCCAAGCCACGATTTTTGTAAATCGGACCAAACCGATTTGGGTTTATTTCTATTGCTTTTGTGTAATATTTTTCTGCATTTAGATGATCTTTCATTTTTAGGTAATAGTTGCCAAGACCACGATATGCAAGATAACATGACTTGTTGTATTCTATGCTTTTTTGATAGTATTTTATTGACTCTGGAGAGTTTTGATCATTTAACATTCCACCAAGAAGACATAGTGCCGTTGAGTTTGTTTGATCTATCTCAAGTGCTTTTTTTAATGCGTTGACTGCATCACCGAGTTTTTTCTGTAAGCGTAGCCTTTCAGAAACAAAACAAAGCCGATTCGATTTTTCCATTTTCATGTTTTCAGGATGTATTTTAGAAAGGATGTCAGATGGTGCTATAAGAAGCATTAATCTGCCGTCTTCTGACCACTGGTGATCAAATTTTTTTTCTGGAATAACTCCTACTGTATCAGGTTGGGGAAAATAATGAATTATTGTTCTTTCTGTTTCATCATATCCAGAAATAACAGAGGCATGTTGTACTGTATCTTGTATACCAGGAAGAATGACAATTGGAGGAATTCCTGTATCAATTATTTTTTTTAATTCTTTAATGGAAGAATTTAGGATCAAACTTGTCAGACCATGTCTTTCTGCAAGCTCGATTCCTTCGATCATTATGCTTCCTTTCATGTTTGGATATTTCTTGGAGATTTCTTTTGCCTCTGATAATGGCAAATCAATCCCCCAGTATTTGGAGACAACTGTTATTACAAGTGGTAGGCAAATGTTTTCTTCATCTTCTTCTACTACTGGTAGAAAAAGCATATGTTCTGATTCCAAGATGTATGATATTAAAGGCTAGATATTAAAACCATCAAACTATGACAAATTTTTCTAAGAGACGTTTTCCGTCACTACTCATCTCTGGATGAAATTGTGTACCAAAGATATTCAAATTATTATATTGAATCATTTCAAAATCACAAACATTAGATTTGGCAATCTGGGTGAAAGAAGTATCTATCTTTGATATCAAATACGAATGGCTTTCAAATACAGTGATTTTCCCGTTACAGAGAGGATTTGTTTTTATTATTTCGATTTCCTGATTTCCCTTATGTATCTGATTCATTCTCTTTAGCGTACCACCAAGCGTCAGTGCAAGAATTTCCGCCCCATAACATATTCCAAGAAGCGGTTTCTTTTCAGTAACAACATATTTGATTATTTTTGAGTTAATTGCATTCATTAGTGGATTGTTTGTTCGTCTACCAGAGAGAATTACTGATGAATATTTTGAGAGTTCAGATAAAATTATTTTATCAAAAGTAATGGTTTCATGATGTATTCTTTTTTCAATTAAAAAATCTAGTAACGATTTTGTATAGACAGATCCGTTATCTACAACTAAAAGCATGTTTTGGTATAGTTTGTGCTGTATATTGATCTATTCCATAGTTTGTTCTGTAGACA
Source organism: Nitrosopumilaceae archaeon (assembly GCA_035457865.1). GTDB lineage: Archaea > Thermoproteota > Nitrososphaeria > Nitrososphaerales > Nitrosopumilaceae > UBA8516. The sequence continues at coordinate 20,937 of DATIAR010000075.1, read as the reverse complement.
ATAGTTTAAAATGAAAGTTTGGTATGTCACGGTCACTTAATTTTCTAGTGAAATAAATATAATTAGCTTCTGTATGACTTTTTTCACAAGTGAAATTATCCAACTTCGATTGAGATGTAATGCAATTCTGGTACATTTTCTATGATCACAATAGAACCAAAATTAATAGTGTTGTCTTTCTCCCAAACAATTACTCTATCACTTCTTGGTTTTACAAAACTCTGTATGAAGTTTGAAACTAGTTTTTTGGTTTCATCAAGATCAGATTCTTGGAAGAAAGAAATTTTTCCTTCTTCAAATGATAGTGGGATTTGTACTGATGTAGGACTGATAATTTTGAGATTTTGTTCCTCAAATAATGATTTTAGGGTCGATATACGCGAATCTCTGTCAAGTTCCACATAGCCTCCGCTAGTAGATGGTGCAACTCCAGAGAGTTTGGCAAGATATGCTTCAAAAGCTTGTTGAGGAGTGTTTCCCATTCCAACGTAATACTCGCCATCAAATGCAGCACCAACAGCTGCAATTGTTCCAAGTTGAGTAACAACTCCACCAGAACCTGCAGTATATACCGGGATGAAGTAAACATCGTGATCACCGATTCTATATAGAATGTTGTCTCCGATTCTTGGATTCCTTAACAAAGTCTTTAGCTGGGCAAAGTCAGGATCTCTATCCAATGCCTCGCGTACTGCAGTAGGACCTAAAAGTTTGGTTTCAGAATCTAGTGGTACTTCATAAAATTGCATATTTCCTAGGTTTTTCAGATCATTTTCTACTACCATAAATCCTGCTAGGTTTCGTCCCTCTGAACCACGTAATTCAAGAGAAAGCAGCCCAACGTATGTGCTTGTATCAAATCCTGGTGGTTTTGCTTGTATATAATATGCACCCAATCCTTGCGGGACTTCATAGAATTCCTTTGCTTGTATGAAAGTAGGAATGTCTGTAACATGATATATGTTATACATCTCAACTTTCCAGTTGAATAGTTCCTCAGGATATCGTATTTGTTTTTCAAGCCATGCGGGAGTTTCAATAAATTTATCTTTGTATTGACTTACAAACATGTTTGTAAAAAAGTCGTCTCCTGTTTTTATCAGAGATATATTACCATCATACACATCAACTAACGCATATCCAACGAGTCTGAGGTATGGATTACTTACAGTCCAAGGAATGTTATGTGTTTCAAATCCAACTATCAAAGGAATGAGCCAGTAAGTTTTTTGACCATCAGTGATAGGCAATGCATCAACTTCTTGTCCAAAAAGATCATATTGGAAATATGGATATAGTATTTGCATTCTGTCATGAATATCTCTGAATCTCATAATGTGGATGGGTTCTGTCGGATAAGAAAGTAAAAAGTTTGGTTCAAAGATTTGGCTTAGTGGTGGTGCTACATCTAGACCTCCTTCTCCCTTGTATAACGCATTGTTTAGTTCAGCAGAGGCGTCCCCCCTGTTTGTTGGATAAGCAGACCATGTTTCTTGGAAGAGCCCTCCTTCTCCATAGTAGATAGATCTTTGTTTGAAGAGTGTACTACTATCAATTATTGTCCCATTACTTGCCTCTAGGGTAAGGAATCCGTTTGGAACATGTGTATATACAAGATGCTCATTATACCATCTGTTTTCTAGGCTTACAGACGGTGGGAGAACAGGCTTCATTGATGCTGTCCAGTAGATCTTATCATTAAATCTCAGGATATCATTATCTTCAAAGTCAACATATGGTATTAGACCAATCTCTGGTTTTAGTTTTGCAAATGCTGCATCCCAGTCCCAAACTCTTACTTTGTTAAGGGTTTCCCCATTTTGTAGCATATAATTTTTGATGTTGCTTGGAGGAACAGATTCTAGTTTTACTTCATGCGTATTTCTCTTAATTTGATCTAGCTGACCAAGGTATTGGTTTATGCCTATCTGTTGAGCTTTGTAAGGGCCAAGATATTCAATCTTTCTTGCATCAGCAATGCTGTTGTTAACAGCCATTATAGAACCTGTGATTACTGCAATAGCAAGTATTGCCAAAACACGTATGTAGATATCTCGTTTTGATGGTTGAATTATTACTCTTGATCGATACTTGTCAACAAAATAAAATGCAATAAGACTAAATCCTACTGCAAGTGTTCCGCCAATTGCATATCTTGTGTTGTAATCTATTTGGTCTGTGAAAAACATGTTAATGCCAGCCCACAGTATTCCTATTCCAATTATTCCCTCAATTGTGCCAATGTAATCCAGGAATCTTGGTTTGCCCTTTGATGCATCTTGTAGGTAGTTTGTAACCACTTTAATGATAGAATGTAATCCAACATACAATACTAGACGAACACCTATTGCTGCAAGTATTGGCGGAACTAAAATTGTTAAAGCTGGAATCATTGGAGCAATTCGATCTGTAGCATACGAGGGATCTGTTGGAGGGGTAGTAAAGGAAAGTGAAAATAATCCCCATATACTTTCTACACCAAGATCATTTCCTTCTAACAAATATTGTATTGCAAAACCAAACATGAGATTGCTAAAAAGTGCACCAAATAGTAGTACCTTTGTTATTTGCCAGATCACAAAATTTGGAATGCTTAATTTGTAGCCTTGAAAACTTGGAACGTTAGATGATATTGAACTACTTTCTCCTTTTTTTAGAAAATTTATTGCGGTATGGATTGCATACCATGCTATCGAGGAGCGATTTTTTATGTTGACTCTAATTAATGTGACTGATGCTAGGATCAGAGCAGAAATAATGGAATAGAACAAAGGTTTTGTAAAGAGATCATTAAACTCATTTACATTCATGAATAAGACTACTGCCTGGTTACCAACTACAACAAAGATTACTATGGCTATAAGCGCAGCAAGCCCTAAACGAACATACCTTCCAGCATCAGGCGATTGGGGATTGTCTTCGGTAGATGAGCTATACAAAATCACGCTAGCTTCATTTGTGTCAAATTAATGTCTTACCAAAAGGTCCGTATACATTTAAGGTCAAAAGGACAAAAGATACCATGATACAACTGGGTATCAGAGATTTGGTAAAGTATCCCTTTCTAGCGGAAACAGGCGAATATCTACGTGATAAGGAATTCAATTTGGAACAACTTGGTCATCCAGATTGGAAACCAATAGTGGAAAAAGCCTATGGAAGAATTGTGGTTGCTACAACAGGACAAATCTATGGTTCAACCATTGAAGATTTTGAAAATATGGATTCTGAGATTCTTTCTTTTGTAATTGCAATAGTTCTGTTAAAGTCAGCAGGCATACCAACTTTAATCAAAAGATTTTCCCTTTCGGAGGCAAGGAGAGCTGAAAGATACTTACAACAAGATCTTCTTAATAAGAAAAATGAAACAAAATTAGAATTACCATTAAAAATAATGCAAGATCTTTTTTCAGTAAAAGTGATGACAAAGGAGGAGTATTTTGTTATCAGTGTGCCGGATTATCTAAAACGTGCAGTACAATTTCATGAGAAAGAGTGGAAGCTGATAAACAGGAGAGTAGAAGGCGGATTTGTGTTTTTGACTGCACATGAAACCGTTAGACTCATACGAAAAGAATTAGATGGATACATAAATTCAAAAATTCAGGCAGTTAATATTCCATCTATTCCAGAAACATTCAGGGAACGTGTATCTGACCTATCCTTACTTGCAAAAAAATTTTCAGAATATGTTACAGTTTCGTCTGATTATCCACCGTGTATCAAACATGCTATTGAAGTCCTTGACAGAGGAGAAAATTTGCCGCATTCTGGAAGATTTATGCTTGCTACATACCTATTATCAAAAGGTCAAACTACAGATCAGATTGTTCCCTTGTTTAAGAATGCACCCGACTATAACGAACGTGTTACAAGATATCAGCTTGAGCATATTGCAGGCTCTTCTGGTAAAGGAACAAAATATTCTTGTCCTTCGTGTGACAAGCTAAGAAGTGAAAATCTTTGTTTTGAAATCCCCGAATGCAATGGAATCATAAACCCCATTCAGTTTGGAAAAAAGAGGACTGCAAATGCTTGAAAAAAATTTGAAACTTGTAAATGATGCCTTTAAAGAGTATTATTTCAGACATTTTGAACTTATTCATGTTCCTACAAGAACGTCAGAGCGGGAATTTGGTTACCAAAAATTCAATGAGGGAATGACAAGACATCTTTCGATAAAAGACGATAAAGAACTACATTTGTTACTAATGACACAGGTTCCATCTGATGTATATTGCTCAAATGCGTACTATTCATTTCCAAATTTACCCATGTCAGAAAAGGATTGGAAAGGAGCTGATCTAATTTTTGATATTGATGCAAAAGATCTGAAGCTTGATTGTAGAACCAATCATATTTGTTGCAAGTGCAACTCTTGTGAAAATATTGTAAACCAAGGAATCAATTGTTCGGTGTGTGGATCTACAAAACTTGAGACGATATCTGTAACATGTAAAAATTGCATATCTGAATCAAAGAAAGAGGTGGTTAGACTTCTTGAAATATTAACCACGGATTTTGGAATCCAGAAAGAAGAGATTCAAGTTTACTTTTCTGGAAATGAAGGATTCCATGTATATGTAGTAAATTCTGATTATCAGACTCTAGATTCAAGAGAAAGGGCAGATCTGGCGGACTATATAATGTTTAATGGAATAATACCAGAAACTCTTGGCATAAACAAACAAAATAATTCTAAATCTACACTTCCTGATGTAAATGAAAGAGGTTGGCGTGGCAGAGTTGCAACAGAGATCTTTGGTTCTAAGTCTAAACGAGCAAAGATTGTGCAAGAAGTCCTTTCGGGTGGATATTCAGTATTTCAAGCAAAACTTGATGATTTGAGACCAAAAATAGGAATAAAGATCGATCCTAAGGTGACGATGGATATTCATCGAATATTTAGACTGGGAGGATCTTTAAACAGTAAGAGCGGTCTTTCAAAGATAATGTGCAAGGATTTAGAAAATTTTGATCCATTTTCTGATGCATGTCTTATCGATGATGAGAAAGTTGAGGTTATAGCAAACTGTCCAATTTCCTTTAAACTTAAAAATAAAAAATATGGTCCATATGAAAAAGAGAAAATAACAGTTCCAAAATATGCAGCTGTTTATATGATATGCAAAGGAATTGCGAATGTCAATTAAAAAAGTCAATATTAATAAAATTTTGTAAAATTATCTAACACCGGGAGTTTAAATTATCCCCAATAATTACCCCCCTTATGCAAGTAGGAATGCATGTATCTATTGCTGGCTCCATCGATAGAGCTGTAGATAATGCATTAACTCTTGGTTGTAATGCTTTTCAGATTTTTACAAGAAATCCACGTGGTTGGAAAACAAAACCGCTTTCAAATGAGGTTATAACTAATTTTAGAGAAAAACTATCTGTAAGTAAAATTGACCGATTTGCAACGGTGGCTCACATGCCATATTTACCAAATCTTTCATCACCAGAGGAAGATCCTTTTTCAAAATCTGTGAATTCATTAGTAGATGAGTTGAAGAGATGTAGTAAATTGGGTATTCCTTATCTTGTAGCTCATCTTGGAAGCCATAAAGGAGCTGGTGATCAAAAAGGAATAGAAAGACTTGTTACGAGTTTCACAAACGCTGCAAAGGAGACTTCAAGTGATGTCATTATACTTTTAGAAAATACTGCTGGACAAAAAAATAGTGTGGGTTCTGATTTTGATCAACTTTCTTCAATTTTATTCCAGCTCAAACCAGCAAAACGATTTGGTATTTGCCTTGATACATGCCATGCATTTGCAGCAGGATATGACTTGCGAACTGAGAAAAAAGCCCAATCAACAATAGAACAGTTTGATAAATCAATAGGAATAGAACACATCAAGATAGTCCACCTTAACGATTCAAAGGGAGAACTTGGTTGTAATATAGACAGACATGAACACATAGGACTTGGAAAAATTGGAGAAACCGGTCTTAGTTATATTGTTAAATTTGCTAATTCTAAAAAGATACCAGTTATTTTGGAAACGCCAATAGATGATAGGCGTGACGATTTTGGAAACATAAAAAAAGTAAAGGAATTGGCAGAACTGTAAGTGATGGGTTGATGTATAGTGAATTATGATCAGATAATGCAGCTTGCATTAGAGCGTGGATTTTATTTTCCAAGCTGTGAAGTATATGCAGATGCACAAGCTGGTTTTTGGGAATATGGCCCATCTGGAGTAAATTTTAAAAATAAATTCATAGAACTGTGGAGGCGCGAATTTGTTAGAAGAGATAGGATGATGGAGATTGATGGTTCTCAGATAATGTCACAATCTGTATTTCTAGCATCTGGACATCTGACAAGCTTTGCAGATCCGATTGTAGTATGTGAAAAATGCAAATCTATTTTCAGAGCTGATAAATTAATTATAGAAATTACCTCAATTGTGGTTCCTGAAAGTGCTGATCTTTCGGAGTTTGATAAATTAATTACAGAAAAAAATCTTGTTTGCCCAAAATGTAAAGGCAAATTCAATAAAGCTCATAAATTCAATATGATGTTCAAAGTAGGAATTGGTCCAGAAACAGTGTCAGCCTATCTGAGACCAGAGACATGCCAATCTATCTTTGTAGATTTCCCAAGACTCTTTAAAACAATGCGAGGTAAGTTGCCTATAGGAATAGCGCAGATTGGTAAGAGTTTTAGAAATGAAATTTCCCCTCGTCAAAGTCTCCTTAGATTAAGAGAGTTCTATCAAGCAGAAATTGAGGTTTTTTGTAATCCAAACAAGTTAAATGATCTTGAAAAATTTTCTGAAGTTGAAAATACAGAGATCAGAATAATGGTTGGTGACACTAACACAACCATGACATGTAAAGAGGCCTTGAGTGTAGGAATTTTACCAAACAAGCTTGTTGCATATTATCTAGGATTACTGACCGAGTTTTATCAAAAAACTGGTATCGATATCAAGAGAAGTAGATTCAGGAAATTGGGAGAAAAAGAAAAGGCATTCTATGCATCCGTTGCATTTGATTTCGAAGTAGAGACTACAACAGGGTGGTTAGAACTTGTTGCGTGCAATTATAGATCTGATTATGATTTGAAAAGTCATGCCAATACAAGTAAGGAAAAATTTGAAGTATTAGATGAAGATGTAAAGGTTCTTCCACATGTGTTTGAACTTTCCATGGGCATAGATAGGAGTCTTTACACCATACTGGAGCATAGTTTACGTGAGGATAAGGAAAATGACAGAATTGTTCTTTCTCTGAAGCCTTATCTTGCTCCAGTTCATGTTGGTGTACTGTCACTTGTAAAAAAAGATGGTCTTGCAGAGAAAACCGAAGAGATTTTTTCAAAGATTAAAAGAGATTATGACGCGTTCTTGGATCATTCTGGTGCAATAGGACGGAGATATAGACGTCTAGATGAAGTTGGAGCACCGCTAGCCATCACTGTAGACCACCAAACTCTTCAAGATGATACGGTAACAATTAGAATGCGTGATTCCATGGGTCAGGAAAGAATTAAGATTTCAGAACTTGATTCATATCTTGCTAAGAATGTAGCATATCCATAACCAAAAAACAGAAAAGAACCTGGACAAAAATACCTTCTCATTAATGTATACAAGTAACAATGAAATAAATTTCTCCTAATCTTTTCGTACACAGGTATAACGAAATTATGAAACGCACAAACATGCTTGTTAATTTGGATCAAAAGATTATCAATTGCAAAAAATGTCCAAGGCTTGTATTATATAGACAAAGTATTGCAAAAGAAAAAACAAGGAGGTTCAGGGATGAAGAATACTGGGGAAAACCTCTACCTGGTTTTGGAGATCCTAATGCCGAATTATTAGTTATTGGCTTAGCTCCTGCAGCACATGGTGGAAACAGAACTGGAAGAATGTTTACTGGTGATAGTTCAGGAGATTGGGTTGCAAAGATTCTTTATGAAAAAGGATTTGCTACAATACCGACTAGTAAAAAGATTGGAGATGGATTTAGTTTAATTAATGCGTATATCACAGCAGCTGCAAGATGTGCACCGCCTAAAAATAAACCACTAAAAGATGAACTTGTGAATTGTGCAACGTATCTTAAAGATGAGATATTCATCTTAAAGAATATCAGAGTGATAATCTGCCTTGGACGTATTGCTTTTGAATCTTGCTGTAAATTTTTACATGTCAAAAGTAGGAGATTCGCACATGGCAAGACATTCGGTCATGGCAAATGGATCATCATATCTTCATATCATCCAAGTAAGCAGAATACGCAAACAGGTCGGCTCACATGGAATCAATGGCAAGATATATTTTCCAAAGCAAGAAAAGTCTTATCTGAAACGAAATGAAATTATCAGTTGTAATTCCTACATATAATGAAAGAGAAACTCTTCCAAGTCTTATTGAAGAACTTCTATCAGAGATAAAAAAAATTGCAGAGAAAGTTTCCATCATAATAGTTGATGACGCATCACCTGATGGAACTGGTCAAGTTGCGGAAGATTTGAACAAAAAATATGGTGATATTTCAGTGTTGCATAGAAAGGCAAAGCTTGGTCTTGGTTCTGCATACAAAGAAGGGTTTAGGTTTGCATTAGATAGATTCCAGCCAGATTTTATAGTGCAAATGGATGCGGATCATTCTCATGATCCAAAAGAAATTTCACGAATGTTACAAAACATGCATGATTACGATTTTGCAGTTGCTAGCAGACACGTAGTTGGAGGATCTGTAGCAGGCTGGGGAGCATATAGGAAATTGCTTCATTCTACTGCAGCCACGCTCGCATCAGTCTGTGGAGGATTAAAGATTTCTGATCCAACAAGTGGGTTTAGAGTTTTTAAAAATAACGTCTTAAGTTCAGTTGACTTTTCCAAGATAAAATCAGGTGGTTTTGCGTTTCAGATAGAAGTTTTATGTTTATTGAAAAAAATGGGATTTAGAGGATTTGAATTTCCTTCAGTGTTTGTTAATAGAAAATATGGAAAGTCAAAGATGGGATTTAATGAATCAATTCAATTCATCAGAACATGTGTTCGTATTTTATTGAATCGAATCCAAAAATAGATAGAAAAAGTGGACGTAATCGCCAGTCTTCCCATTGCGAGTTCCCCTACTCGTATGTTGATTGTGACGATACTCCGGAGGGTGATGGAACTGATGGGAATCTATCGCCAATCTGTTGTTCTGCAACTGCAGACGCTTCTTGTAGAATCTTATCTGTTTCTTCGCTAGACACATCAGAGTCTACACTAAAGTCTCCACCTGCTAGCGAATCCATCATTAATCCATTGAGTGTCTGTGTCATAGAGTTAAGCTCTGCATCTGCTTCAGGCATGAACCTTCCAAGGGATGATTTGAGTCCCTTCATAGTTGACATTGCAGGTGCGATTGCTACCATTGCATCTCCAAGATCATGTATGGTAGTCAGACGCAATTGTACTTGTTCTAATGCCATTCTTGCATTGCCTAACATCTTTGTGACTTTTCTAATTTCTGCTAACTCATTGGACAAAACTCTGCTCGTACTAGCATCGTGTTGTTGCATTGCGGCTACGATTCGTTTGAAAAGCTGTGCATCTCGTTCTCTCAGCTTTCCCAACATAGAATCCATCTTCGATATCTGACCCTGTAATTTGTTCACAGCACTCTCAATTCTAGGTTTGAGGGCTCCCTGTGGTTTTACAGCATCATGTATTTTTTCGTTTAAACCTCTAGTCTCTTGTCGAGTCCAGGTTTTATCGAAGCCTGTCATGCGAGGTAGTTTAAAATTTGCTTCTTAATGTCGGGTGTATATTATCATCAACATTAGGCTAAATTTAGCTCACAAAATGTAAATCAGGCACATATTTTGTTGTCACTATGTCAAGAATAGCAATTTTTGATTCTGGTTTTGGTTCACTTTCTATCATCAAACCCTTACAAAAAAAGATAAAGTCGGAGATCATTTATTTTGCAGATCAAAAGAATTTTCCATATGGTACAAAATCTGTTTCTGAACTTAGAAAAATAATAAAGTCGACCATTATTAGATTAGAAAAAAAATTTAAACCTGATCTAATAATAATTGGATCAAATACTCCATCATTATTACTAAAAAATTTAATAAAATCACAAATTATTGGAGTATATCCACCACTAAGACATGCGGTTAACAAAACAAAATCAGATTCAATAGCAATACTTGCCACCAAATCTGTTATTGAAAGTAACATACTAAAAAATTTCATCAAAAGAAATGTACCAAAAAGAATTAAGGTAACTCCAATAAGCGCATCTTCGCTTGTAGATCTTGTTGAATCGGGTAAATTTATTTATGATAAGAAATTTTGTAAGAAAAAGATAGAAAAGGTTTTGTTGAAACCAATCATAAATAATAATGTTGATGTTGTGACATTATCAAGTACACATCTGCCATTTCTTTTACCTATTTTAAAACAAGTTTTTCCAAATATCATATTTCTGGATCCTGCATATCTTGTTTCAAATCAAGTTGTAAAAAAATTAAAAACAAAAAAATCAATACGAAATTCAATGACAATTTTTACTTCTGGAAACGTGAAACTTTTTCAAAAGCGATTACGCCAAATAGGAATTAAAAACACGGTAAAACAATTATGATTTGATTTTTGCTTTTCTAAATCCATGACTAAATGTCTTGTCATATAATCTGGAATATTCATAGGATTTTGGATTTATAACGTCACCAATGATAATAATTGCAGTACGAGTAATTTTCTTCTCTCTCACTTTCTTTGCAATATCTTTTAGTGTTCCTACTATTACCTTCTCATCTTTCCAGCTTGCGCGGTAAACTGCAGCTACCGGAGTTGATTTTGGATATCCTCCTTCAATAGCCTGTTTTACTATGTCTGATAGAAGATGTATGCTGAGATAGAATATCATGGTTGCCTTGTGTTTTGCAAGTTCAGAGATTTTCTCGTGTTTTGGAACCTTAGTACGTGATTCAGCCCTTGTGATGATGATAGTTTGAGTAACACCAGGTAGTGTAAGTTCAGAACCCAGAGCTGCAGCTGAAGCCAAAAAGGAAGTGATTCCAGGTATGATTTCAGATTCTATACCAGCTTTTTGAAGATTATCCGTTTGTTCTCTTATCGCACCATAAATGCTTGGATCACCATCATGTAATCGAATTACTAACTTTCCTTTCTTTGTGTTAGTTTTTAAAATATCAAAAATTTCTTCTCTAACTAGCTTGGCTGCATCATGTAGTTTTGCTTTCTTACATAATTTTATGATCTCAGGTGGTATTAGAGATCCTGAATAAACTACCACATCTGCATTTTGCAGCAATTTTTTTGCTTTTATTGTAAGAAGCTCAGGGTCACCTGGACCACACCCAACAAAGTAAACCTTATGCACGCTTAACCACCATTATTGAGAAATATTTGTTAGTGAAAGTATCTTTGGTGACTTCACCAAGTGTTAATTTTTTAACAATTTCTTCATCGGTACCAATGTCTTGTGCTATTGCAAAAATTGAATTGTCAGAAAATCCTGCCTCTTTTAATAATGTGATTACTTGATCGAAATATCTTCCATCTTTTAAAAATACCATTGTGTCACAGTTTTTTGCTGTTTCTTTCACTCTAGAAAGATCATAACAAGCAGGAATTACTGCCACAGTTTCATCACCTTCTGCAATGCTTATACCAATTTTTGAAGCAAAAGCAAACATCGATACTATTCCAGGAATTATTGTGATCTTGATTTCTGGGTATTTTGATTTTAGTTCACGCTGAATATAGATCCAAGTACTATAAAGTGACGGATCACCTACAGTAAGATAAACTACGTTTTTACCAGATTTTATCACGCTTGCTATAGTCTGAGCATTTTTTTCCCAAGTATTTTCAAGCGTTTCTTTATCTTTTACCATTGGAAAAACCAAGTTTATGATTTCTGGTTTTTTAGAATTATCAATTACTGAAGTTATGATAGAATAAGCTATGCTTGTTTTTCCTTCTTTAGATGTTGGGCATATTATTACATCTGCGTTACGAATAGCCTTTACAGCTTTTACAGTTAATAGATCAGGATCGCCAGGACCACAACCAACACAAACTAGATCTGTCAACAGATGCGATTTCAAGTTGTGCCTAATTAAAAGCTAGATTTTTGTTGCAGATATTACAGTAACAGGGTTTCTTGCTAGCATCATGGTTCCAGTAGAGGTCTTTCTACTCTTTGATACAGTTATTTGTGTAACATCTATTGAAGAAAATTTCAGTTTTTCTATTGTATCCAAAACTGCAACAAGTGTTTCAAGTAGGATTGTACCAATCACTATTCTGCCACCCAATTTTAGCTTCCCCTCACATAGTTTGAGTATATTCTTAGTGTCTCCTCCAGTTCCTCCTATGAAAATTGCATCTGCCATTGGTAATTCCGAAATTTTTTCTGTTGCATTTCCAAATATTACCGTAATATTTGAGATTTGGAATTTTTCCAAGTTTTTCTTAGTTAATTCAATAGCTTTTGGATCAATATCAATTGCAAATACTTTACCACTAGGTTTGACTTGTAATGCAGACTCGATAGATACAGAACCACTACCACATCCAATATCATATACTATTTGGTCTGGCGATAGTCTTGCTTTGCTTATCTGTATGACTCGTACCTCTTCTTTTGTTATAGGAACTTCTTCAATTCTCTCAAATAACTCGTCTGGGATACCAGGCGTACTGTGTTTCCACATCTAGCACAATGTCATACTCTAGATATTTTAGTGCTACTTGATAGGGAGTCCTGTTACAGCTGGATGCAATAGGGTATGAATAAGAATCCAAGTAAAGATGAATATGAAAAAGTAGCTGCCTATTCCTGTCATGACTAGTTTTTTCTTGTCTGATGGTGGAAGTGGTATATGCATTGCTTTTGCTATTCCATAAGATATGATAAACAGAAGAATCATAATCCCAAATCCTACATATGGTATAGAATCTGCGTCAATGGAGGTTCCTACATAAGCAGCGATTATGCCTGCAAGGACACCAATACCAATCCTGATCCAAAAAAGAGTACCAATTGGATTTTTTGTTATTCCATTTGTTTGTGTAGTGGTTGGTTCGTTCGGAGATGGGTTCTTTACGTTAGGATCACCGGGGGCAGATATTTTTTCTTCTTCTTTTTTCTTTGGATGTCTAGTCAATTAAATTTACAAATTGACTCAGAGGAATCCATGCTTAAAATCTTTGGTTCGCTTCTTAATAGCAACAGTATAATTTTGGAGTGAGAATGCCGTATCATGACACTTGCCGGTATAGAATTACGCTATATAATAAATGAGATCGTTAGAAAAGTTGATGGATATTATGTAAGTAATATTTATGGAATTAGTCGCGATAGTCTACTTTTCAAATTACATCATCCAGAAAAACCAGACATTCTACTAATGTTTTCTACATTAGGAATATGGATCACTACAATCAAGATAGAACAAATTGAAGAAAACAGATTGGTAAAGAGATTAAGAAATGATCTACTCAGATCCAAAATTTCTTCCATAAAACAGATTGGTGCAGAAAGAATTGTTTATGTCACATTTAATGCGTTAGAACAAGAGTTTGTTTTAATTGGAGAATTTTTTGGCGATGGCAATATTATTTTATGTGATAAAAACATGAAAATACTTGCTCTTTTACATTCTATTGATGTAAGACATAGGAAATTAAATGTCGGATTTAACTATGAACCACCGCCACAGACTGGATTGGACATTTTTAATATTACACCAAAAGATCTTAGTGGAATACTATCTGTATCAACGCCTGCAATAAGATGGATAGGCAGGACACTAGGTATTCCTGCAAAATATGCTGAAGAGATAGTTAGTCTTGCACAAATAGATCCATTAAAACCTGGAAATAGTCTTTCTGAGAAAGATGTAGAAAAAATTTTTGTGGTGACTAAAAATCTGGTGGAAAAAATTGTAAATGGGATACATGATCCGGTATTAGTAAAAACTGAAAGCAGTGCTGATGTCTTTCCTTTAAAACTTGGTCACATAGAAAATACAAACTATACTAAGATTGCAAGTTTTATGGAAGGATTAGATTCACTATTTACACAGAATCTTCTTGAACGTGGTAAATCATCACAAGCAAATACTGTCACACAAAAAATTGAAGAATTTGAGCATAAATTGGAAGATCAGATGAAAGCAATATCAGTGGTTAAGGAAAAAGCTGGTGCCATTTCTGAGGTAGCAAAATCATTATTAGGTTTGATTTCAAAAGGAGTGACCTCGTTAGAAAGCTCTATGGTTATAGATATGCTGAGAAAGCAAAATGCAAACTTTGTAAAAGAAAGGGGTATTTTGTTTATAGATGTCAATGGTGAAAAAATTCAGATAAATCCTGATTCATCTCTACAAGCCATTGCTTCAGTGTTGTTTAATGAATCAAAACGACAGATAAATGCTATAGAATTCATAGAATCAGCAAAAAAGAAAACTGAAAAAAGTCTTGAAAGTTTTAGAAAACAAGAAAACATTGCAAGGGATTCTGTAGTGTTTACAATACAGAAAAAAAGAGAATGGTATGAAAGATATAGATGGTTTTTTACTTCTGATGGTCTTTTAGCAATTGGTGGTCGCGATGCGTCATCTAATTCATCAGTTATTAGAAAACATCTTGAAAAAGACGACAAGGTGTTCCATGCGGAAATTTTTGGCTCCCCATTTTTCCTTTTAAAAAAGAGTTCGGAATCTGACGTGACTAGTATTTTAGAAACTGCACAGGCAACTGTTTGTTTTAGCAGAGCATGGAGGGAAGGTTTGTACGGCTTGGGTGCATACTGGGTAAATCCAGACCAGATAAAGACCGCTGCTCCAAGTGGTCAGTTTATTGCAAAGGGCTCTTTCATAGTGGACGGTCAAAGAAATTTTGTCAAAGTAACTAGTATGCGTTTGGCTATTGGTCTTCTAGAAAAGAATGATAGTTATTCTTTGATGTGTGGACCTTCTGAAGCTGTTAAAAAAAATAGCATCTATTATGTCATAATTGAACCATCAGGTTTTGATATGGTAGAAATTGCAAAAAAGATCAAACTTGAATTCCTCAAGTTTAAAGAAAGAGAGAGTGTAATTAAGGCAATTAGTATGGATGATTTTACACGAGTAATACCTGCTGGCGAAAGTCACATAGTTGAATCTGGTATAGGTCAAGCATACAAATGAGTCAGAAAAAACCAATTTTTATAGTAGATGCCATGTTGGGCAATCTTGCAAAAAAACTCAGAGTTTTAGGATACGACTCAACATATTTCTCGTCTATTGAAGATGAAAAACTTGTTACAATTGCAAAAAATGAAAAACGTGTTATATTAACAAAGGATGAACTTCTTTGTAAAACAGCACAAAACCATGACATAATAGCCATACTAATCAGGGGAAATGACGAGCTTGAACAAATTATGCAAATACATCAGAGTCTAAAGTTTGAAAAGTTTGTTATGGACACAAACAATTCTAGATGTATTGTTTGTAACGGTAAATTACAGCCAATAGAGAAGTATCGGATCATAGGTAAGATCCCAGAAGGTGTTTTAGAAAGGGAAGAGAAATTTTGGGCGTGCGATGCATGTAAAAAGATCTACTGGCAAGGAACTCATTTTGAAAAACTTCAAGAATTTGTTAATAAATTAAACAACAGATTGCAATGAGCTTTTCAGATGAAGATGGTAAGATCTTAGTAAAGACAGCTAGATTAGTTGTAACAGAATACCTTAAAGCAAGAAAAAAAATAACATTAGAAGAAAATTTCAAATCTAGGTTTTCTTACAATTCTGGTGTTTTTGTTACCTTAAACAAAGACGAAAAACTTAGGGGATGTATTGGATTTCCTACACCCGAAAGAAAACTGTATCAATCACTTATGGATGCGGCAATTGCTTCTGCCACCGAAGATCCTCGCTTCCCTTCTGTAAGATATGAAGAATTATCAGACATTACCTTTGAGGTAACTGTACTAACACCCCCAGAAGAGGTTTGTGTAGAAGACGCCTTAGAATATCCAAGTAGAATAAGGGTAGGAAGAGACGGTTTGATTGTTAAATGGGAATTTGGCGCTGGTCTGCTTCTGCCTCAAGTACCTGTTGAATATGGCTGGAATGAAGAAGAATTTCTTAATCATACATGTGAAAAGGCCGGTGCCCCGCAAGATTGTTGGAAAAGAAAGAGTACAAAAATACTTAGGTTTGAAGGAATTGTTTTCAGAGAAACCAGTCCTAATGGAAATGTAATACGAATTCAATTATAGTATTTTACCATTCTCAGCATCAAGTAGAATTTTTTTTCCATCTTTTAATGAATCATATTCTTCTTTTGTTGCCATAACAAGAGGAATATTTGCAAGTGCACAACCTGATGCAGTGGTAATATCAACTTTTGAGCATATCATCGCGCGTGGTGCACAGTTATTTGATTTTAAGGAGTATATTGTATAGGCTCCTACACTACTACCAACTCCAAATGGAAAGACGAGAATTTTGTTTGCAAGTGATTTACCAAACAGATCATGTTTTTCATCTCTTATTTTGCCAGTTTTCTTGTCTACTGCGCCAAGAAAATTGATTGGTTTTTTTGCTATCATGACTTGACCTTGAGCTTTTCCTTTTACAATTACTTTTAATGTCATCTAGTTTCTTCCTGTATAATTTGAGTTAGACTTTTGAGATTTACATCTACACCATTTGATGTTTTCAAATAATATGCTCCTTTGACACTGTTTGTAACTACTCCATCAACGTCTTTTTTGTCTATTAGTGGTGTAAGACAAATACAACAATCGGAAAGAAGTTCGCCACCTGCATGTTCTATCTCATTAGTATATCCAAGATGTCGTGCCTGATCCTGAACCGCTCTTGGGCAAAAAATCATACATCTTTTCTTGAAAGTTTTTCCTTTTAACATTTCAGAAAGATCGGATAACTCCTCTAAACCAAGTTGAGGGCTGCCTAGAGTAATTATGTCACCAGAGTCTGCAGTGTTTAGTTCATCGTGGATTTTTTGTGCTTCTTCTTTGCCAAAGTCCACCGTTTCTCCTTTGGCGTCACCAAGGGTGAACATTCCACATGTACCAGATGTACCCATCCCACCACAAAGTGATTTACAGCTACGTCTATCAAGTTCTTTTACACCAGAAATGGCGACGGAACACCCGGCAACTTTTCCTGCAAAATATCCAAGCATGCCATAGGTTAGCTCATCTTTTTGTTCAGTTTTCATTTGTATTGTGAGGTTTGGGTTTCTTGAATCATCCTTTCTAAGGTCAGAAAAAGGACTTTTCCCAGTCAATGCACTTGCTAATGCACTAAAAGCACCTTCCTTGTTTGTTTTAAGGTTAGCTACTGAATTTGCATAAATTGCTGCGTTACTTTCAGCGAAAGAAACATGTGTACCCTTTTTTGGTAACTCGAATATCTCATATGGAATACATGAAAAAGATGGTATGGCTCCCATTTTTTCGTATGAATTTTTTATGCTATTTTGTTTTTTAATGAATTCTTCAGAGATATCATATTTTGAGACAGTATCAGGATCAAACCCCATTGGATTAACTGTAGTTTTTACTTTGAATTTTGCATCTTTACTGAGATTTGCAAGGAACTCTTCTCCAGCATCACCAATTGTATTATAGTTAACACCGGAAAGATGTGCCCATTCAATTGGAAGTAGACGATCTGCATCTGTAGCTTTACCTATTGCTACCAAAACACGGTATGCAAGTGCAAGTGTCTCTCCATATTCACCTTTTAGAGATGCTTCTTCTTCTTTTGTTAATTCCAACAAGGTATTCTGATCTGAGCGATATAAAATACTTGTATGGTCTTTATCCTTATAATACAAACAAATGCAATCAGAACATATGGAAAAAATTCTGCGTGGAATGAATAACACGATGAAGTCCGTCAAGCCACCCAGGATGACTGCTCTTAGAGAGTTACACGAGGCAGAGACTGGTAGCCCATTAAGCATACTTGTGGGAACTATACTTTCTGCAAGAACAAGAGATGAAAACACTTCATCTGTGGTCAAAAAACTGTTTTCAAGATACAAGACTGCACGTTCACTTGCAAGAGCCAAAGTTTCTGATGTTGAGAAGATAATCAAATCCACTGGGTTTTATCATGTAAAAGCAAGAAGAATAATTGAAGTTGCGTCAATCATTGATTCACAGTATTATGGCAAAGTACCAGACAATTTGGATGAACTTCTGAAACTCCCTGGTGTTGGCCGAAAAACTGCAAATTGTGTACTTGTTTACGCTTTTGAAAAACCAGCCATACCCGTAGATACGCATGTGCATCGAATTTCAAATAGGCTGGGCTTGGTAGAAACAAAAACTCCTGAAGAAACTGAATTTGCACTTATGTTAAAAATTCCAAAAAAATACTGGCTTCAGATAAATGATACATTTGTAATGTATGGTCAAAACATCTGCAAACCAATATCTCCTATGTGTGGTGTTTGTCAGATAAAAAAAGAATGTAATTACTATAAGGCTAATTTCGCTTCTTAGTTTTTAGCAAAATTACTATTATTACTCCAACGATTCCAGCAAGCATGTATGGTAGATAAAATAGTGGATTAGCGGCAGGGTTGCCAGAAACAATATTCAATATCAGATTTCCTGAAGTGGTTGCAAGTGGATCCGTTGAAGATTCCATGCCATATATTGAAAAATCCTTGATCTTATAATAATCAAGACTCAAGTTAGAAACCACAATTCTTTTGCCATTGTGTATTGTAAGACCGACGTCATCTGCATACACAGCAATTATCTCCTCATCACGATTCCAGCCACCCTGATTTTGATCATGTAGAACAGCATATCCAACATCGGGGTTTTGTACTGCAACCCAGAATTTCATGTCCGGTGGACTACCCATTCCAATTTCAATAAATTTCTCTTTGTCAACACCATCATACAGACGTATTACAGCGTTTCCAAGAGGGTTTGCATACACAATATTATTTTTTATTGTAAGTTGCCAATTTGTTGTATGTTTATTCTCAAATGAACCAGTATTTGCATTATTATTTACTACATTGAATTTATCGTATGGAATATCGATTGCTTCCATATGAACAGAAGGATTTGATGGAATTTGTGCATACACAGGGAGAATTTGAATTAAAAGTAAAAAAAATAAAACAATCCTTGTTTGCACAAATTTGGCTGAAATTGGCTTAAATAAAAATCTAGTCAACAAATGGTTTGTTCCAATTCATTATAATTTTAGATACTTCTGGACGTATCATATATTCAGAAGGAGTCTGTCCTTCAAGTATCATAGTTCGTAATTTAGTACCACTTAGTTGTTCTTGGAATTCTGTTCCATGTGGACAATTTCTTTCACTTGCAAAAGAAAGGCATTTTTTACAATAAAAAAATGCTGGATAAAAGACTGGTTCTATCTGAAGATCAGGATATTCACTGAATATTTTCTGTGCTGCAAATGGATCGTAAAAAGTTCCAACACCAGCATGATCACGGCCTATTATTATATGGGTGCAACCAAAGTTTTTCCTCATTATTGCATGATGAATCGCTTCTCTTGGTCCAGCATATTTCATCTCTGTGTGAAGTGTTGCCAAAAAGCATCTGTTTTCAGGATAATACTGTTTGATCAATGTTTCATATGAGCTGACTATAACTTCATCAGTAAAATCGCCTGACTTTTTCTTTCCTATCAACGGATTGATAAAAAGACCATCATGTGTGTTAAGAGATGCTTTTTGAAGCATTTCATGAGCAACGTGTGGTACGTTTCTTGTTTGAAATGCAACAATTGTCTTCCAACCAGCTTTTTCAAAACTTGTCCTTGTTTCTGTTGGAGTTTTTCTATATTTTCGTATAGGAATTTCTTTTGGTCTTTTTACATAGTCAATTTTACCAGCCACAAGAACCTCTTGCATTGCCATGGTTTTTGCCACTCCTGGGTGTTTTGGATCGGTTGTTCCATAGACACCTTTTGCAGTCATGGTTTTATCAAATGTATAGACATCTTCTACATGTAAAATAGCAAAATTACTACCTTCTGGATTTTTCAAGAGTACGTCATTAGCATCCTTCATTTTTGCAGCAGTCTGCTTGTCAACATCTAATACAATCGGTATTGTCCATGGGAGATCGTTGGACAATCTGCCTTTGTTAACTACACTTTCAAAGTCTTCTTGCAGTAAGAATCCCTCGAGTGGACTGAAAATACCATCTGCTATGTTTTCTACATCGTTTGCAAGATCTGCATCAACGGAAACAGTAAATATTCCAGACAAATTTTTTGTTGTAAATCTGTTTACTAGTTTGCCACCATGCGGAGCAGCAATACCTTTGCTTTTTTCCAAAAGACTCACTTGTTACCGTGATCTGCGTGTAACCCGCATTCCTTTTCTGGATCGGTTTCCCACCACCAGCGACCTGCTCTTAGGTCTTCACCTGGTTTTATTGCACGTGTGCAAGGTTCGCAGCCAATACTTGGATATCCTTTATCATGTAGTTTGTTGTAAGGAATCTTGTTTACTTTGATATAATCCCATACTTGTTCCCATTTCCATTCAATTATCGGGTTTACTTTGATCATGTTGTTGTGTTGTTCATCCATTTCAATTCTTTTGGCAGCTGACCTGTTTTGTGTTTGATCAGCCCGTAACCCTGTTATCCATCCATCAAGAGTTGCAAGCATTTTATTTAGTGGGTGAACCTTTCTTATTCCACAGCAAAGTTTTCGGTTTCCTATACTTTGGTAGAATAAGTTCATTCCATTTACTCTAACCATTTGTTCTACTTCAGTTTGATCTGGAAACATGACTTCTATGTTTATGTTGTATTTGTTTCGTATTTCATCCATCACGTCATATGTTTCCTGATTCAGTCTTCCCGTATCAAGAGTGAAGATCCTAGCTTTTGGATTTATCTTC
>DATIAR010000074.1:0-9071 GCA_035457865.1 Nitrosopumilaceae archaeon | reverse complement strand
CCTTCTGGAACTGGAGCAACTGCTGAAAATACTGTTGCAGGGTCTCCACCAATTACTACAGCCACCTCAGTCTTGTCTCCTTTTTCTTTTTTTATGTCATAATGATGCGCTCCACGCTTGTGTTTTTGCCAGTGCATGAGAGCATGAGTTTTGTCTAGAATTTGCATTCTGTACACTCCAAGATTTCTAATATCAGTTTCAGGATGTCTTGTTGCAACAAGGCCAAAAGTAATGAATCTTCCAGCATCTTTGCGCCATGTCTTTAGAACTGGAATCTTTTCAAAGGAAGGCGAATCTTCGAAAACCTCTGTGACAGGCCCGCTTTTTTGCAACTTGGGTGCAATGTCAGTCATCTTTGAAAGTTCTGGCAGTTTTCGAATTTTTTCAAAAATACCTGAAGGAATATCCATCTTTGTCATGTCAACAATCCTTTGACCTATCTGAGAAAAATCATCAGTCTCTAAACCAAGCTCAAGTCTTTTCATAGAACCAAAAGCATTTCCTAAGACTGGCATGCTGTGGTTTTTCACATTTTCAAAAAGAACTGCAGGTCCATTTGCATACATCACTCTTCGCAAAATTTCGGCAATTTCTAAATCTGCATCCACCTGAGTTTTGACTCGTCGTAACTTTCCGGCAGCTTCCAGTTTTTCTACAAATTCACCAAGATCTTCAATCGGCACGACTCTACTGAATTTGCATCTAGTATAAGCTTAACTGGATTTGTATTCCCACAAGTAAGTAAGAAAAAGTTTTAACAAAAGGACTTTAATTAGACTCGGGAAGAATTCCTTACAGTGAGTCAGCAAAAATGTGCTGTCTGTAACGGACAGGGAAAGATTGCTCTTTTAGAAACTCAATGTCCATTTTGTAATGGTACTGGAGAATACACAAAATCTGCTGAAAGCTATCTAAAATCACACATATGTCAATGCGTTTTCTTGGACAGAGTAACGTGTCCACTGTGTGGCAAAAAATGTCATCATGACACACCAAACAAACCAAAGATTTTACTTGGTCCAGTTTAGCTTATTGGGGGAAGCTCACTTTTCTTATCATGGCCTCCAGAACCAAACTTGCAGTAAAAGCACTGATCTGATTGCATGTATTTTAACTGCTCAATTTGAATGGCGCCAATTTTTAGTGCAATCTTTGTAAGCATTCTGTATTTGAAAGGCATCCCAGGAATTACTTCGTCTAGATAAACTCTGTAGTGGTCAGGACAGAATTTCAGTGTAAGGCGACTAGGCTCTTTACTTGATTGGTTTATTGTCTTTGCTACGTTAATTTGCTCCCTGATGTACTCGTGCTTGGGACAGGGACAGTTTCTTCCACCAGGATGCTTGTAGGCTGGAGTGTTCTTCCAGTCAAATTCGGGATATTCTCTTTCAAAATCGTCCAATAGAATAACTTGATTCGTCGTTCTTATAAAACTTCTATAGATTAGGCTCAAATATTATGATAATGATCAAAATCTAAATAAACTCCAACCACATGACAAAATAATACATGTCTACTGATAAACCAGCTAAAAAAACACGTTCTACTAAAACCAAAGCTGATCTTGAAGCAAAGATTGCTGAACTTGAGGCAAAGCTTAACGCACTAGCTGCTCAAGCATCAAAACCTGCAGAAACAAGGCCAACGCCACCTCCACCTGCACCAAAACCACAAGTTCAACAAAGACCTCCTCCACCGCCTGCACCAAAACCGGAAATTACACAGACTACACAAGCTGAAGTTGCACCAGCTTATGCATCTACAAGCTCATCTGGATATACCGGCAACCGATACTATGCTACGCGTCAAAGACTAGCGTATCATCCACCAGACAAACAATTCACAGGACAAGTCACTGTTCAAGTTTCTCGACCTGCACCACCTCCTGCTCCAGAGCCTGAACCAGAGATGGCAGAACCAGAACCGCAAAAACAAAAGGAAGAACCAAGAAGAATAGAGCCACCAACACCTACTGTAAAATACACTGGAGTCAATTATTACAAAACAAGACAAAGACTGGCATACCATCCTCCAGACAAACAATTCATTGAAACAGTCGCAGTGAAATTTGAAGACGCACCAACAGTATCTCAAGTAGAATCTTCTACAAGTTCACAAACACAATCAACATCATCTTCACAGAAAAGGTCTAGAGCTGAAGAATTGGCAGAATATGAAAAAGATTATCTTGAAAGAGTACAACAACAAAGAGCTGAAGCTGAAAAACCACAACCTGAGTCATCTACAACAAAACCGCATGGTACCATGCCAGCTGGCTGGAAACCATCTTAAAAAAAATTTTATTTTTTAATTTTTAAAAACCTCTAGGACTTCTTGTGCATGTCCTGCAGGTTTCACTTTTTCAAACACTTTGATAATCTTTCCTTTCTCATCTACCAAAAAAGTAGTTCTGTTTACTCCCATGTATTCACGTCCCATGAACTGTTTTTTTCCCCACACTCCAAACTTTTTTGCCGTCTCAGTTTCTGTATCTGCAAGTAAGATGAAAGGAACTTCCATTTTATCTCCAAATTTCTTATGCGACTCTACATCGTCTGGACTGATTCCTATTATCTCAATATCTGCACTTTTGAATTTCTTATAATCACGAGTAAACTCAGCTGCTTCAGTAGTACATCCTGGAGTAAAGTCTTTTGGATAAAAGTATACCACATATTTTTTGCCTTTGAGATCTGATTTTTTAACCACATTCCCTTTTGCATCTTTTAAACTAAAGTCAGGCACTGTATCCCCAACAGAAAGCATGGATTATGCATTACTCGTTCCCTACTTATTTTTTCCTAGGTATTATCAAAAATCATTCGAATGTTTTATATGGCATATGTCGAGGTTTGATGAATAATGGTTAACCCAAGGGCATGGTTTGCTGAATCGGTTGCTACTTTTGGACTGGTTTTCTTTGGGCCTCTTTCTGTAACACTTGCTGCTGTTGCCTTTGGTACGGGTCTTTCAATTGAAGGAATAATAATGATCTCACTTGGACACGGTGCGGCAATTGGTCTGATGATCTATACATTTGGTCATGTATCTGGCGCTCACATCAACCCGGCTGTGACTATTCCTATGATTATTACCAAAAGAATTGGAATAAAGGATGGAATTGCTTACATTGTATTTCAGTTAATTGGTGCAATAGCTGCTGCAATAGCACACAGAGCAATTCTGCCAGAACTTGGTGCCAAAGTAAACTTTGGAACTCAGGGTGGACCAAGTGCACTTTTGAATAATGATGCGATATCAGGTCTTGGCGTTGAAATGATTTTGACATTCTTCTTGGTAACTGTAATTTTCATGGCAGCAGTACACAAGAAAGCAGCTGCAGGATTTGCGGGTTTTGCAATTGGCGGAATGATATTCTTGCTTCACCTAGTTGGTGTTCCATTGACAGGAGCTAGTATGAATCCAGCAAGAACATTTGGTCCCGCACTAATTTCAGGATTCTGGGAATTCCATTGGATTTATTGGGTTGGACCAATAATTGGTGGAATAATTGCTGGATTAATAATGAACTATGTCTTTGTCAAAAAGGCAGAACAACAAGTATAGATTTTTTGTTTTGTAAACATTTTTGAAATGTATTATAACGGGCAGACTGGACTCACTAGTGGACCCGTTGCACAGCTTGGATAGTGCGGACGCTTGCGGAGCGTCAGGTCGTGGGTTCGAGTCCCATCGGGTCCGTGATCACTGCGAGTCCGAGCCCCGGCTATTTTTGACTTAACAATCTCGTCTCTCCCTTAAATCCCGGCTTAACGTTCTAGTTTGTATGGCTTTGCGTATAATAACATCACTTAAGAGAAAAGGTCCTGAAATTATTGGAATTGGAATAAACGAATTTGGTAAAAACACATATCTTGATTTGAAAGACGTGTATGAGAACCAGGTTAGAATTTTTAATGAGATCAAACAGGGCAAAAGGGATAAATCTGAAAAACCAATTTATGTTCTTTGGATGGACGAAGAATTTGGATACCATCTTATCCACGTGGATAAAAGAGGGGAAAAATACGAGCTGTACTCAAGAACAGGAAACATAGATAAACTATTGAGTGACCTTCCTGATTACAAAGAATAAAGGTACGAAAAAATGGCAAAATCCAAAAAGCAAGGAAATCAAAAATATGCTGACCGAAAGAAAGCCCTGACCAAAAGAAAGTTTACAAAGCGATATCTTGGAAGACAAGATAAAAAATCACGAGCCAGATAGATGGATGGTTTCATAAAATCTGATAAAATATGGAAAGAATACGAATCAAGTCTGGTAATCTGAGAGCGATTGGATATGATGAATTAGCACAAATACTGGAAATAGACTTTCATCATGGCGGAATTTATCGGTATTTTGAGGTACCAAAAAAGATCTATGACGGTTTAATGAATTCTCAATCATCTTATAGGCAATACCATGACAGATACATCAAGAACAGGTATAGACACGAGAAAATCTGATTCTTCCAGCTGTCTCATAGGCATACAAGGCTTTTAATTCAAGGTAGCACTATTACTATCTAGAGTGGTGTGAGTTTGCACATCTCTGATCTTTTGTAGTTCGGAGAAAGTCTGGATTAACTACCCAGCTCTGATATGGGTTGATATCCAATTCTTGAAATTATAAATTATTTTAACTGGATTTGATTCATGTTCTTTCCACACTTATTCAAATTGTTATTAAACTATCTTTCGAAATTAACTACTAAAATCCAATGGTCGAGCTAAACTTTTTGAATTTTTGTTGAATTTACTAACTGTGTATATTACTTTGTCATCGCCTTCTGGTAAGGGGTTTGCACAACGTCCACATTTTGGGAGTACAACCACTGCATCATAATCAATTTCTCCTATGAATTTATCACACTGGGAGCAATGGATTGATTTCATATCATATATGTTCAAACTTGTTCACATAGTAATACGCGTCTGTCTCTAATAAAGCGGCATAATGTGTCATTTGTAGCTACAAAAGGGTGTGGGCTGTCCTATTTTGGTAGTAGTATCTTAAGTAGAACGATGACGTATACAATAGATGTTAGAAGTTGCATTATTGTCAGATGAACTTGGAAAAAAATTAGCAAGACGTATTGATAATGATCTTCTGACAAAGCAGAGACGGGGATTATCAGAGAGAGACGTCTTTGATAAAAAAAAGGTCATGGATGATGTGCTAGACAAAACCGCGATAATGACTCTGTCCAAGTTGATAAATTCAGGCACCATATCCTATGTCAATGGAATAATAGGATCTGGGAAAGAATCCAAGCTTTATTGGGCCGTGGATCCTGCTGGAAACAATATTGCACTTAAAATATATCTGGTAACGGCATCAAATTTTAAAAAAAGACAACCCTATCTTGTAGATGATCCAAGATTTTCCCGTATAAAAAAAGGCACAAGAAACATGGTGGAGCTATGGGCACAAAAGGAATTTCGTAACCTGACCCAGTGTGTTAAAAATGGTGTTACCTCAATCAAACCAATTCGTGTTCTAAAAAATGTCTTGGTATTAGAATTTGTAGGAAAGAACGGTGTTCCAGCAAAAACCCTTGTAGAATCAGAAGTTGATGAAAATGACTATAGAGACGCAATTTCAATTATTTCACAGCTTTACAAAAAAGCCAAGCTTGTACATGCTGATTTCTCGGAATACAATATTTTCAAAACAGAAAACGGTTTGATTCTTTTTGATCTAGGATCAGCTGTTGACATACGACACAGAAACGCAAAAGAATTTCTTCAAAGAGATATTAAGAATATATCTCGATTCTTTGTTAAAAGAGGCTTGAGTGTGGAAAATCCATTTGACATAATGGTAAGGATAACAAATTGAATTTTTATTACTATATTTGTCTTAAATAGTATTACCGCGCACGAATTTTAGGAATAAAAATGATGAAGAATGATTACTCTACAATAACATCAAAAAGTCTACATGATTGCTGGTGTTAATAATTTCATGGACGGAGACCATTTTTGGAGGCAAAACATGTGCTCTGATTGTAAAAGAATGAAATGCAAAGAAGGATGTAACTGTGATTGCCATTGGGACAGGAATAGATAAATCATGGACCGGTCATCAAAACCATTCACAATCATCAAGTAATTCCAGGCAATAATTACACACTGGATAACCATCGTCATCTTCAAATTAGCTCTTGCATTTTTTGCAGATCATTTTGAATTTGCTTGGTTGCTCTGCTTGCAAGTTAACATACAACCCCGATGACGTGCTTGACATTCTTTTTTGCAAAACTGGGTCTAAAATAAGACCATGATGGTACCCTGGTCCCATCGGATCCGTTGAAATTTTTTAATTTTCTTTTTTCATAATTCTATCTGAGATTAAACTCAAATCTTTTCTCCAAATAGTTCCTGACATTTTGGGCAGTACTCGCCAGTCTCCCCATTTGGAAGTACGGTATGTATTAGCTCCACATCCTTATGGAGTGGGCAGTTGTTTTTCACTTCAGATACTCAGTGTTGAAAATTGTATATGAGATTATATGTAAGGTGAACGAGAATTGGTATATATGGTAAGTCAAGCCATGCTGATTGGCATAGCAGTAGTATTTTTTGCTGGCCTTGGAGTTGGTTATGCAGTATTCCAATCTTACAATCAACCTAATTTTACCATGATGACGCCACAACAGATGCAGCAAATGATGAACAATCCACAGATGATGACACAGTGGCATCAAACCATGATGAACAATCCACAAGCAATGAACAGCTGGATGAATACAATGGCGAACAATCCGCAGACCATGAATCAATGGATGGGCTCAATGATGCAAAACCCGCAGTTCATGCAATCCATGATGTCTAATCCGCAATTCAATCAGCAGTGGACGGGAATGATGATGAACAATCCAAACATGATGAACCAGTGGATGGGAAACATGATGAGTAATCCAGACTTTCAACAGCAATACATGGGACCATATATGATGATGAGAGATCCGCAATTTATGCAGAACATGCGAAACCAATATGCACAACAAACAAACCTTGAGAGCCTAGCAATTGCGACAGACAAAGTGTCCATACTTGCAGACACTTGGCAATACCAGTCCACAAAGGCATATTCTCCTGCTGTAATCAAGGTCTCAGCTGGCACTACAGTTACATGGACTAATGACGACAAAATAATACACACAGTCACTGATCTTGGAAATGAATTTGATTCTGGATTTATTCAGCCAGACGAGACCTGGAAACATACTTTTGATGCAAAGGGTAACTACTATTACTTTTGCAGTATTCACCCATGGATGAAAGGCGCAGTAATAGTGTCCTAAATAGATTTTTTCAAATTTTTTGGATTAGTAACGGTACATGAAATAGGAGTCGTTTGTTTTTTTCTACATTAACAAAGACAAGGATAAAAAGAAGTTTACAGGAAGTACACACATGACAAAAATTGTAATCAAGGCAGTAGAAAATGGACCAAATCTTGTAACAATTGATTCAGAAACAAAAGCTGCACTATGCCGATGTGGGGCATCAAATAAAAAACCACACTGTGATGGGACTCATTCAAAAATTGGATTTAAAGCACCAGCTTCTGAAGTTAGCATATCTTAGAGATTATTCTTATTTTAATAAAATTTTGATGATTTAAATCAAATTACTTCTAGCATGTCCATCTGTTTCTTTAGATTTAGGACAATTTTGTTACCAAATGATTTATTATCGATACTAAAATACTAGATCCAAATGAACCCAAAGCAGGGTGGTTGTTTAAGATTTGTCCACAGTGTTTTCAGTCTCAGAGTCATCATTCCTATTGTATCACTTGTAATGATTTCATTTTACTATATGCCTGCATTTGCACAACAAAACGAAGAAACTAGAACCGATTCTGAGTTTACTATTGTTACAGGAGAAGAGCTAAAGAAAAATCCCATGGCTATGAAAATTCTTGAAAATATAGAAATTGCTAAGAAAAGATTTGCCGAAATGCAAGATGCACAGAAGAAAAAAACCGAAAATGAAAAATTCATAGAAGAACAACGCAAGATTGCCAAAGCACAATTAGAAAAAGATCTTGCGCGCATGAATAAAGAATATGAAGATTTTACACCAAGAAACGCATTCTCTAAATTTGTTTCAAATGTAAATGCAACACACCATGCAATTTTCTGGGATCAATTTGACTATATGGATGAAAGAATCAAAATTGCAACACAAGCAAAGAAAGCGATTTTAGAAAATGGCGGATCCTATGCAGAAGCTAGGGCAGAGTTTATCAAATATGCGTCGATGTCAAGAGAATCAATGATACAATTTGTTTCAGAATTAAATATAAAGTACGGATTCACAGATGAACATTTACAATCATATTTTGACAAGGATGGCAAATTACCTAGGTATGAAAATGATGAAGTTGCAGTATGTTATGCCTGTGAAAAATATGAAAAGATAAAAGAAAAAATCCTTGCTGATTCCAAATCTGCCTAGAATAATTCTTGTACTATAAACCAAAATGGAATTTTAGTTGAAATACTACAGAGCATTCATCAGGCTTATGATGCCACCAAGTCATGCAAAAAAGCAAAAAGATTGATAGTTTATGAGATGAAGTCTGTTGTTGAAGTTGGATAGAATCTCATTTGAGATAAAGTCGTTCCTTTGTTATCGTAATCCAAGCCGTAGATTACGATATCAGCAATGTTAAACACCCATTCGTCTGTGAATTCAACACATCCAAGGGTTACCAAATATGCTTGGAATTCAGTAGCCTCGATAGTTCCATTCCCATCTACTGCGACACCTGCGCCAGCAACAATTGCTTCTGTCAAACCTGGAAAGTCGTCCAAAGTTAGCTGGCCGTCACCGGTTGTGTCTAGGGAAGGATCACAAACAACACCACTCCAGAGGAAAAGATCTGTAATGTTCACTGCTGTGCTCTTTCCTTTTCCTTGCGTACCTGATGTTGTATCAAATCTTTCTAGTCCCTCTTCAGTCTTTTTGAAAACACCTGTGTTTGTTACAAGACCTAGTCCAACAAGTGTTTCATCTTCACAGTTAATTGCGTCTCCACCTTGATCAGGTGA
>DATIAR010000073.1:0-2373 GCA_035457865.1 Nitrosopumilaceae archaeon | reverse complement strand
ATAATAACAACTGAAAATATCAGGCCAAATCAAAGTCTTATTACAATATGCACAGATTTTAGCCATTCTTAGATTACAACATAACATCAATTATAATAAACAATTTACAAAAATTCGTGTTCTAGGTATAATCTAAGTTACTGCAGTTTTCATAATTTGGAACTAGTTAACCTAACCAACATGTTTTAATATCTATCGATAATTAGTTTCAAGTTTGAAAGAATTTAACAATTTCATGTATGATTAGAAAAATTATACCATAATCTAACACTATATAAGAAACCGGTTTGATCACGATCACGTGTCTGGGATGTCAGCTTTAGGGGAAGGCTATGTTTGTGCTCCTTATTTGCACAATCACCCATCAATTGAGCTCAAAGATACGTGGGAAAAATCAAAAGACGTAGATGATATGTATTTTGTGACTGCCACGTTTTCTGAAGAATGTGGTGCCTATTTTCCTACACGATCAAACCACTACTTACTTGCTAGGTTCAAAAATGCTGTAAAAATGATGAAAGAGATTGAAAAATACAAACAGGACAAGCTTGCCTTTGTCTTTACTATGGACGGCGAATTGTTCGAGCGTGATACTAATGGAAAATTAAACTTTGTTTCAGTATATTATTTGGACTATGGACAATCAGACGAGGACATTAAGGATGTTGCATCAGTCATTGCAAAACGCGAAAAGGTTAGAAGGGCAGGACTAGTTCATCTGGATCTTACTGCAAATGAAATTCCAAAGTTTGCGTTTCCATACGTTAAGAACTTGGTAGTACTTGAAGTATCAAGTGACAAAAGTCATCAGAGTGATAACAAATATTGTGAAAAAACAAGACGCGATGTTAGCAGAAAAGGAATAACAATGACAAACCTTGTCAGCCTTTCGGTTCTTGATAAGTTAAAATAGAAAAGTTAAATACACTGCCAAATTCTGTTTTTGTAATGAGCAAACCATCAGAACTTGGTTCACTAAAAATTGGTTCTTACATATTGCTCCCCGTTGACAGTCCTAATGCAGAGCCATGTAAGATTGTTGAATTTGATACAAGCAAGCCAGGAAAACACGGAGCAGCAAAAGCAAGAATTGTAGCCGTTGGTATATTTGATAAGAAAAAATATCCACATGTATCACCAGTCAGTGCACAAGTGCAGGTTCCACTCATTGACAAAAGAGTAGGCTCGGTCATTTCAAAGACTGAATCCATAACCCAAGTGATGGACTCTGAAACCTTTGAGGTGTTTGACATAAGTCAGGTTGAAGATGAGATAAAAGACAAGGTTGCACAAGGCCAAGATGTAGAATATTGGAAGGTAATGGATAGAACTATTATAGTCCGAATCAAAAGCTAAATTTCGGATGCTGATGATGAGTAGAAAAGCCAACTGAATCATGATGAAGATTATGAGTATTGAAGCATCCTAGGCTTTTCTAATCGATTTTGGATACAATTTATACGTACGATTTATACGCATGAACTGACTATACTATAACACATGAAAGGGTTATGCCATGTGTGCCTTTCTTCGAACATGGAAATCACGGTAAAGGAAAGCCTTTCATTGTGTGAAAAATGCCTCAAACAGGTAACCAATCTAGAAAAAAATTAATTGGCATCAAAACTTTGTGACTGCACATTGAATCTGACAGCATTATTTTCTGGTGGAAAAGACAGCACGTTTGCAATTTACAAAGAAAAACAAAATGGAAATAACATAATGTGCGCTGTAACCGTGTTTCCAGAATCTGACGAAAGCACATTTTTACACTATCCCAATGTTCATGTTACAAAACTACAAACAAAATCAATGAAGATACCACACTTTTTCAGCCAAACAAATTCTAATGATGTGGAAACAGAAATGCAAGAAATTCAAAAATTACTTGCACAAGCAAAAAAAGATTATCCAATTGAAGGTCTTGTGCATGGTGGGATACTGTCTAAATTTCAAAAAGAAAGATTTGAAAAGATCGGTTTAAAATTAAATTTGAAAATTTTCTCGCCACTCTGGCAAATAAATCAAAAAGAATATTTGAAAGATTTAATCGAAGCAAAATTTAGATTTATAATTACAAGTGTTTCATCTGCAGGTCTTGACGAGTCTTGGCTTGGAAAAGAGATCACGATGCAAGACGTAGAAAAACTGGACGAGCTTGCAGTAAAACATGGGTTTAATCTGAGTTTTGAGGGTGGAGAGGCAGAGACTCTTGTTCTTGACTGTCCACTCTTTTCATCTCCAATTAAAATAATTAATTCAAAGAAAAGCTGGGATGGATACAGAGGAAGATTTGAAATAACCGAGGCAATCTTAGAGCAATAATGCTTGACATTTTAAAAACAGGCCTACGGGCTGCACTCAAAAAGATTG
>DATIAR010000072.1:0-11450 GCA_035457865.1 Nitrosopumilaceae archaeon | reverse complement strand
TTTCATGGTCTTTATTGCCTTGGGTGTTGCTGGCCTTACTTTCTCTTAATGATAGCGCTGGGCTGGATGAATCTGCTGTTTATGGGGTTCTTTGCAGCCATAATCTTGGGAGAGAAAATATGGTCTAAAGGAATATGGATTGCAAGGATTGCAGGAATTGGATTTATAGTGCTTGGGGTGCTCTCAGCACTTTTACAAGATGGAAACCTTTTGCTTGTGAAATTCTGACATATTGTCTGACTCGTAATTAAAGCTAGATTTTACCCAATGGCATTTGCAAGAAAATGACTTCCTTGAAATTAACCTAATGAATCTAGTCGTAATCTGGAACAAATATGGAATAACAGTCTTATAGTAAAATCCACAATTGATGTCATGAATCAAAATATCCAAAAGGCAACATTTGCCGCAGGCTGTTTCTGGGGAGTAGAAGAAGCCTTCAGGAAGATATCTGGCGTCAAATCTACAATAGTAGGTTACACTGGAGGTCAATTCAAAAACCCAACGTACGGTGATGTTTGCAGCGACAAGACTGGACACGCAGAAGCCGTTCAAGTAGAATTTGACCCAACTCAAGTTTCCTATGAAAAGTTACTGGATGTGTTTTGGAAGATCCATGATCCGACCACACTACACAGACAAGGACCTGACATAGGCTCACAATATCGTTCTATGATTGCTTTTCATGATACAGAGCAGGAAACAATTGCAAAAAAATCAAAAGATCTGATGGAAAAATCTGGTAGGTTCAAAAATAAAATAGTGACAGAGATTGTACCAGCATCTGAATTTTACAAGGCTGAAGAATATCACCAAAAATACTATCTGAAAATAGGTGGTGGTAGCTGCTATGTGCCTTCAATGGAGTAAGACGATGACAAAGATCAACAAGACAAATGAAGAATGGAAAAAGCAACTAACTCCTGAACAATTTCGTGTCACAAGAAACAAGGAAACAGAGATGCCATTTACAGGACAATACGTTAATTCAAAAGACAAAGGAATGTTCAAGTGCGTTTGTTGTGGGAATGTGCTTTTCAAGTCAGACGACAAGTTTGATTCAGGAACGGGGTGGCCAAGCTTTACACAACCTGCAAATGAGTCCGGAATTGCAGAACATGACGACAACAGTCATTTTATGCAAAGAATTGAGGTTACATGCGACAAGTGCGGAGCTCATCTTGGTCATGTTTTTGATGATGGACCAGGACCAACTGGAATGAGATATTGTATCAACTCTTGTGCATTAAAGTTAGAGAAAGAATAATCTTGATACACTAGTATTGACAATCTGGAACCAATCTGGAAAATTAGTTTAATATTCTATTGATGTGATAATATCATGAAAGAAAAGCTCCTGTTGTTGTGCACATGCACTTACATTGAAATCATGACTGCTGTTGGTGTGACAGGATATCTTTTGTTTTTAAACAAACCCATGCTTGCAATCATCTCGGCTGCAGTATTCTTGCCTTTGATCTTGTTTCATTTTATAATGGATAAAACTGCAAAGAAAAGCATATCTAAAAACTGTTCTAGATGCTAAGAACAAGACATCGATTTTTTACAAATTACCCGTTAACAACCTATCAACTATGGGGAGTTTCCCACAATCCAATTACATTTCCCTCGGTATCTGTAACCCTTGCATAGAACCCAAAGCTTCCAACTGTCATCTTTGGCAAAATGACTTTGCCTCCACTGCTTGATATCTTCTTGAGGTACTCATCTATTGATGTGACCTGAATCACAATCACTGGCTGTTCGCTTGGTACACTACGCTTTAGCATTCCACCATTTATGGCGCCTGGCTCTTTTGGGATCATGTTTTGATCAGCCTCTACTGTGGTTACAAAATAATAGTCCATGTCAGGAACTTCTACTATCTTCCAACCAAAGATACTTTTGTAGAAATCTTGCGCACGCCCTACGTTATCTGCTGGAATCTCAAAATGTATTACTTTATCCATGGAACAACCATATTTGCATAATATTTAACAATTATTCCAATTTTTTAAAAAGATAAATTTCAAGTTACAAATCAGACATTTTTTGGAAAAAGAAGCAATATTGTCGACGCGTATATTCTTGACTTGTAATTTTATGTCTGTTCTAATTTAATTACACAAGATGTTTATTTTGGTCCAATATTTTATGGTATGAATTGGAAACATCAAGATCAATAACCGTAATTTGTGTTCTGACAATCTTTGCTTTATCATTTTTAATTAATGCCAAAGATGCATTTTCTTTAGAAGTCTCGTTTCCAAGCAACTCCTTCAGACTCAAGGCACCTCCTACATATTGTGGGATTGGTGTCAATGACTCAAGCGTATCATCAACACAAAAAGAAAATTGGCTGAGTATGGCAAATGATGCAGTCAATGATTGGAAGGACGGTCTTCAATCTTTTGAGACTTTTAACAAAGATGTTTGGGAAATGGATTACACACAAATATCATCGGAAGAGGAGTACACATCTTCAAATTGTGACATTCCTATTGTTTTCATGCCATATCCTGATGAGGCAGAATTCAAATTTGAAATTGCAGGATTATTCAAGTACCCTCCTAATGTAATTGAGGTATTCTATCTTACACCGACTTTATGTTCTACTAACAGCGGAAGTAAAGTCGAATGTTATGATGAAAACTCTTACAGATCAAACGAGCAAATTTTTACCATTTTACTTCATGAAATAGGGCATACACTAAGTTTAGATCACTATATTTCAGATGATAATGAAGTAAACAAAAAATGGTTTACTACAGAATCGCCCCCGTCTGTGATGATTCCCACACTTCATTTTAATCCAAGCCAACAAAAAATAACAAACAATGACATTGAAAAAGTACGTTCAATTTATGGAACAGATGGTTTTTACGCGTTTTCGCCAAAACCTGCACCTCCACCATCAACGCCATCACCGGTTCCACAACCTGTCCCAAGAAAACCAGAAGTAGTTCCAGTATTTCCATTTGATAGTATTGGGCTAAGCCATGATGTTATACAAGTAGAAACCTACAGGAAAGAAACTCTCAAAATAGTAGGGGATATTTCAGGTGGGATTTTTCTTAGAGGAATACCAGTTTATCTTGTTGTCTTCAATCCTGACTCAACTACATATGTTTTGAAAATTACTCCTGCAAGAGATGGACACTTTGAAACAATTCTACAGTTTGACTCTAATTCTCAAAAAGGTACATATCGTATAGAAGCATACTACTTGGAAAATCATGATAAAAGCATGGATGTATCTTTTGATGTCGTTGATAAGTTTGATGCATCAGGAACATCTCAACCTGACTCTATTCCAAGATTGGATTCTGAAGCTCAATCACAGACTGAAGTCAACTCACTAAAAATTCCAGATTGGATTAGAAAATATGCAAAATGGTATGCTGAAGGGCTAATCATTGAATCTGATTTTTCAAACAGTATAGAATACATGATAAAGCAAGGAATAATAGATATACAAGATCCAAAACCACAATCTTTTACAGCTAAAAGCAATGTTCCCGAATGGATTAAAAATAACGCAAAGTGGTGGTCACAAGGCCTGATCTCAGATGCTGACTTTGTAAAGGGAATTCAGTACTTGGTCGAACAGCAAATAATAAAATTATAATTTTTTGAATAGCTGTATTTCTGTTTCATTACTTACTTTTTGATATATCATATGGCTGTGTTATTTCTCAAAATGAAAAAAATAAATACAAAATGTTCAAAATCTAAAAATGGAAAGCATGCCTGGAAGCTAGTAAACATATTCCTTGAAAGGTGTTCTTTATGTGGGATCGAGGCACAAGTGGTTTAATCACAAACCATATAATAATATAAACAAGAAATAGAGATTCAGAATCTTAAAATTCTGTTCTTTCCTTTTAGTTCACCTAGTGCGCCATTTTTTACTAGGCTGGATGTTTGTTATTTATCATTTGTAAATGATCTTTTATTATAGTATGATAAGCTATGTGATATCATGAGAGACAAAAAGAAAATAAAAACTACCGAAGATGATTACAACAAGGCCTTGGCATCTGATGATCCTACCAAAATTACAACCGAAGATCTAGAAAAACTTGCAAAAGAGGCAATGAAGAAGTTCCGATCACTATGAACGTAGAATGGATTGTAACAGGGGTCTTTTTATTTGGGGGAATGACTGCAGCTGCGATTAGCTTGTATGTAAAAAGAAGAAAAGAATCTCGCACCGTCTCCGATTCGTTTACACAAATTCAACCAGATATGGCTGATATTAAAGGAAATGACGATGAAAAATAAAATATTATCTCAACTTTAAATATCGAACAAAAGTTTTGTCTGTAGTTGAGCTTACGAGGCTTATATCTAAAACAAGAATACAGGTCTGATAGAAACGATCTAGTTTCAGAATTTTTTGTTCCTTGCTTAAGTAACTGTATCCAATTTGACAGGGCCATACAATATGTTACATCAAAAAGCATCACAACCCTTTGGGCTGGTTTTACAAACTTTGCGAATAATAACGCAAAGATCAGAATTATCAGCGGTCATAGGTTCAAACCTGATGATCTATCTCTTTTATCAAAATCCTTTCATGAGGAAAGTAAGGAAAAAAGTCCAACTAGTCATGATATAGTAGATGGTAAAAATATTGAGATTTTGAGAAAGATCATACACAATAATAATCTAGAAATCAAAATAGCAATACCTGACACAGATGTCTGTATGACATTTTCAGAAAACATTGGCATTTTCAAAGATTCAGAAAACAACATGGTGGCTTTCAGCGGAACATCAAATGAAACATTTTCCAACCAAAATAGAAACTTTGAATCAATTGATGTATTTACCTCTTGGAATGATAAATCAAGAGTTGAAACAAAGGTTGATGATTTTGAGAAATTATGGATGAATAAAACAAAGCATGTCAAAGTATACGATTTTAGTTATGCAGTAAAGAATAATCTTCTAAAATATTCATTATAAGAGTTCAATAGGAAAAAATAAAAAAAGTGGTGAAAGTATTTCTCTACTTTCGATTGACGTCTGAATAGATCTTTTGTAGCTTTGAAGCAAGATCTTTTTTTGCATCTGCTTGGGTAACCATCGAGGCCCAGACTTTACCAATTGCCTCAAAGACAGCATCAGCTTCTTTATCCAAAACTGGACCAAAGCCTGATTCTATCTTCTTTTTCAAACGTTCTGTCTGTGCTTGGCTTAGAGCTGCAAAGAAAGCTTTGTGCCACGCCATCATCGCGTGTTCTACAGGATCTATTGTTTGGCAACCACAACATTCATCATAAGACTTGTCTGAGCCACATGCGCATGTTGTGTTTTTTTCCATATTGCAGGATTCTGTTGTACATTCCATATTACTTTCTTATACTAGATATAGAAAGGTAAGTATATAAATTGGAAAGTAACTACAAGGAAAGCAAGTGAGAAAGTAGTAAGTTGCACGATCAGGAAATGAAAATCATGACAGAACAGATGAGATGTTGCCCAGTAGATAACACATTTAAAATTATAGGCAAAAAATTCACGATTCATATTTTGAGAAACATGACAATGCTTGGTCAGACAAGATTTAACCAATTTCTTGAATCAGTTGAGGGAATAAACCCAAAAACACTTTCTGTTAGACTGCGTGAGATGGAAAGAAACGGCTTGATCACAAGAAAAATATATCCAGAAACTCCAATCAAAATAGAGTACACCGTCACGGAAAAAGGTAAGGCACTAAAACCAATAGTTGAGCAGATGGCGGCATTTTCCATGAAGTATTGCTGTGAAGATATATTCAAAGATGGAAAACCAAGAACATTCAAAGAGATTTTTGGAAAATCAATTAAACCTCTTTCGTAATAATTCGGATAAAACATAAGAAAAAGATCAGAATGTAGAATTCAAAATATCGCAAGAGGTGACAGAAAGCTAAAGAAACCCTGACTATGAACCATTATGAAATCTTGATTTTTATTACAGCTCAAAAAGAGTATAGTGATGACATTTTGCTCTTCCTGCGGAAATGAAGTTCCATCTGAAAGTAATTTTTGTCCCAAGTGTGGAAAACAGCTAGGCGAAGCAAACGTTTCCCATGCCACCAAGACAAGAAGCAAATGGTGGTTCCTACTTCCTATACTGTTTCATGTAATAGGCGGTGTGATTGTGTATTTTGTAATAAGAGACGATGATCCAAAATTGGCCAAAAATTGCCTTTGGCTTGGAATAATAATTAGTGCCATCGAAGTTGCCTTCCTGGCAGCTTTTTGGATTCCACTTGGAAATATGCCACACATGGGTTGGAATAGTTTTATGTTACAAGCCTAGGACTCTAAATGAAAATAGGCCATTAGTAGATGTATATCCTGATTTACTTACATCTAACAATACAGTGTAGATCCCAGGAGTGTATCCTTCAATCTTCCAAGAAAAACGAAATTCGCCATAATAATTGCTTACTCCTTCAAAGTTTTTGATAGTGTCACCATAAGAGTATATGACCTTAGCTGAAACAGAAGCATCAGTTACAAGGTTTTTTCCATCTGTAACTTTAACAGTTATGTATTGTGTACCGCCAAGTTGAACCACATTTTTACCTTCTAATGATATGCTGAGTCTTTTTGTAGAGTTTTGTTCATTATCTACAAAATCTGGACTGATCCGAATTATTCCGTTGTTGATCAAGTACTGTATTCCAGATACAAAGTCGCTATCTGATATTTTGTTATCCGCCCACCACCCTGCATTATTTTTAATCCATGTTGGAATTTGTTGTGATGATTGAGAAACGGACGATTTAGTTTCTGGTATTGCCATTATCCCATTTTCAATAAGATACTGGATTCCTTTCACAAATTCAGAATCTTCAATCTGCCCATTAGACCACCACTTGGCATTATTTTTAATCCATGATGGAATCGAATATGGTTCTGCATATGCACTAAAAAAATGACCGCCAATGATCAACCACGCCATAGAAAGTAACATGATGAAAGCTACCGGTTTTTTCATTATCTTATTTTTTGTACATGGTACTAAAAAGTTAGTCTATTAGTGACATTCTATTTAGTGCAAAATTATCGGAGCGATTTTTGAATTTGATAAAATCTATAAGACATTGGAAAAGATAGGCGTGACTTGAAATATTTCTAGTCGATTTATTTCATAGATATCCTGCCATGGACATGCCACTGCTAGTAGAGACAATTGCGGCATGATGATATTTGCAGAGGCGACTAAGCCACATCTTGTAATCATTGGCTGGAATTTCATTAAAATCATAGGTACAAAGAACAGTAGAATTGAACTTTTCGAAAATTGCATGAGTCATGCGTTCTATTGCAATTTGGACTAACATCGCTTCCTCTATTCCAATGTTGGGCATCATTCTGCCTACAATCCTGTATGGGGGTTTTTTATTTTCGGTGACTTGTTTTACAATGTTTTCATAACCTGCCAGTATTCCATTAGGATCTTTTTCTGGACTGGAGATTTGCTGAATTTGCAGTAAGCCTTTTTGTACAAATTCTTTTACCTCTACTCCGCTTTCACCCATCTCGTTTTTAATTATTTTAGGATCACCATGCGTAAGATATATGCAATTTTCGCCCTTCAGCAACCCATTATTTATAAAACGAAACTGGATCATCTTTCCAAAAGACTCATCTTCATAAACTAACAAAACATGCTTTTGTGTATCCAACGAGTCTACAAATTTTATTGGATCCATAGTTTTATCTATGGTACTTACTGTTCATTTATAGTATTCAATTCATTTGTACTCTAGAACTGGTTCAAGTACAAAAATTTTAACAGTTTAATTTTTTAATTGAATAAATTACATTTACCAAATATGGAACAAAATATCATTATATTCAAAAACAATCTTGGTCACTAATTTTACAACAAAGGTTGTTGCTGCATAATGCAATGAATTGCACCCATTCCATAAATCAGATCAGAGCAATCAATTCCTATGACCTTTCTGCTTGGAAATTGGCTCTGAATAATTCTTAGTGCCGCACGATCGTTTTTGTGTTTAAAGGTAGGAACTAGAACCACCTTGTTTGCAACATAAAAGTTAAGATAGCTTGCAGGAAGTCTTGTTTTTTCACCTCTAACAGTACTGCGAGTAGCAGGAGGCATTGGCACTTTGATTATTTTTAGTTTTTTTCCATCCTGATCAGTTGATTGTAGTAATGCTTCATGATTTGCTTTTAAAATACGATGATTCTCATCATTTACATCTTCTTCAAAAGCACACAAGACGGTTCTTGGGTTGACAAACCGAGCTAGATTATCAATATGGCCATCTGTATCATCTCCTGCAACTCCACCTTTTAGCCAGATTACATTACTTACACCAAAATAGTTCAGCAAAAATTTCTCAATTTCATCTTTTGAAAGATGTGGATTCCTGTTTTTATTTAACAGACATTGTTCTGTAGTAAGAAGTGTGCCTTGGCCATTTACATCCACAGAGCCACCTTCTAGGACAATAGCAGGTCTAAAATTATTTATCTGCAATCTGTCACTTATGATATCAGGAATCTGTGTATCACGCATAAGATCTTTGTATTTTTCACCCCACGCATTGAATATCCAGTGGACAAAAGCTATCTGTTTTTTTTCCTTGTTTAAGACAAAGACAGGTCCATAATCTCTAAACCAAACATCAGCATAATTCCATACATGAAATCTAATTTTGTGAAGATCAATGCCTTTTCGCTTGAAAAGTTTTCTTACTCTTTCTTTCATCTTCAAATCTGTAACAAAAAGATTGATGTTTTCATTTTTTGATAAAGCTAAAATCATTTTTAGATATATGCTTTCTACTTTTTTGACTCGATTTGGAAATGTCAAAGGATCATGTGGCCATGACATCCAAGTGCTTTCATGTTTTTCCCATTCTGCTGGCATGAAATATCCCATGCTTTTTGGTGTCTCACTTAAAACTCGAGAACTGATTAAACCATAGGTTGCAGGAAGTCGATTCCTCAAAAATCCCCAACCTTCCTGTATTCTTTTGTTCTGGGAAATGTCAAGTGTCGCAACAACAACTTCTTCATTTTCCGTGCTTGCCCTTTTGATCATTCTTCCAAAGGCATCACACACAAACGAAGCCCCCCAGAATCTAATCTTGCCTTCAGTTCCAACCCTGTTTACTGAGGCAACATGTACTCCATTAGCAATAGCATGAGAGCGTTGAATATTTTCCCAAGAATAGTGCCAATCTTCATATGATAACGGATCACCTTCAAGATATCCAATCGCAGATGGATAAAAGATTAGATCTGCACCT
This sequence comes from Nitrosopumilaceae archaeon, assembly GCA_035457865.1. Taxonomy (GTDB): domain Archaea; phylum Thermoproteota; class Nitrososphaeria; order Nitrososphaerales; family Nitrosopumilaceae; genus UBA8516. Next base: position 2,161 of record DATIAR010000072.1, on the reverse strand, counting down.
TGCAAAGTCAGAGTTCGCGCTGCTTCAGGAAACCACTGGTCATAGCATATTAGTACTCCAAATGACAAATTGCCCGCTCGAAATACCTGATATCCAGTATCTCCTACATCAAAATAATTTTTTTCATAAAAGAACGGATCATGTGGAATATGCATTTTACGATAACTTCCCATGATTTTTCCATCAGCGCCAATTACTACAGCTGTGTTGTAATGTTTACCCAGAGAATCTACTTCAAATATTGGTGCTATGATTATCACATTCAATTCTTTTGCAAGTGAAGATAGAGTCGTTGTGGTCTCTCCTGGTATGGGCTCTGCTAACTTTGTAACGTCTGTTTTTTCATCAGTTGGAAAATACATTGTTCTGTATAATTCCTGCAAGCAAATGATTTGTGCACCATTTTTAGCTGCTTCTCTTATTTTGACAATAGTATTTTGCATGTTATTTTTGATATCTTCAGAAACACGTGTCTGAATCAATCCTATTGTGACATTTTTATCAGTCATCAGGGCACCATTGATTTAAGGTTCTTATTTACTTTAACTGCGATTTCTCCAAATAGTTTATCCATGTCTATGACAAGAAAATCTATACGATGAAACGCACAAGCTCCTGGGGCAACAAATTCATCTTATCTGCAATAATCCAAGGCGCAATAATTACTGGGCTTACGATATCTGTTGTTGGAGCCCAAATGGTCTCCTCAAGTGTAAATATAATCCAGTTTCTTTCCCTGTCCTTTGACGGACCTGCAAAATGGTTCTTTTTGGGTTATGTCTTTTACATGATACTTGTTGTAGCTATAGCAACTACGGCAATTTTTTATAACCACCTTGAAATCAACATGGAAAAAAACATTCGCGGAGTCAGAGCAGTAATGGCTTGGATTCATCTGATAGGAATGAATATTGGCGGAGCAGCAACCACGATATCGATGATCCTTGCAGGATTGATGGGTTCTGGTGCACTTGATCTAATTTTGAGTGGAGGAAGTACTACAGAACTACAACAAAATCCAGCTATAATGGACCAGTTTATTCCACCAATTGCAACATTTGCAGGAGTGCTAAGCATAGGAGTAATTGTTGGTGGAATATCATATATCACAACTTATTTGCAAAAAAGTGATACAATCAATGACATAACCTGATGCAGACGGTTTTTCATTTTCTAGAATCAAATCAGATAATCTCTACATTCTTTAAATATTGTTTAAAATCACTTTTTATTTATGATCAAAACAAATCTTCAAAGAATAGTTGTAATGAGTTTCATTGCATCAATTCTTTTGGCACCTGCAGGTCAAGTCACAAAGACTTTTGGTGACGAACCAAAATTAGATACGGACAGCGTAAACGACATCAGTTTACTGGCAGTCTTTCATTTCAGAGAAGCCACTGAAACCATAAACACCTTCAAATTGTTTGATACATTGTCAAGCGGCTTTGATCGTACAAAACCCCTTGCTTTCAAACTAGAAGGAGTGATAGGGTGGGACAGGCCATTACTCTACAAAGCGATAGACACAACATTCGTTTTAGGAAAGAATGTAGGACAAGACTACTCCGAATTTGATGTGGATGTGATATTCCAACGCGGAGACCAGCCATTTAGGCAATTTAGCTACGGTGACTGTCAAATAAAAAACTACAATGTTTACACAGAATATGACAAAGAAGAGACCTTCAACGGAAAAACAGATTTTGTGTATCTTGATAGAATAGAATTTGATTGTAGAGGTTTTGCCTTAGGCAACCCAACTTACGACAAGATGCTACAAGACCAAAAAGCAGCGAAAACCGCAGAAGCTATGAAAACTATTGACCAGAAAAAAAGTGGAAAAAAATAGTTTTCCCTCCTTTCTTTATTTTTTGACCTAACTTAATCTGATGTCCCAATTACAACAGTAGATTTCTGTTAGTCTGGTAAGATCCAGATACACCTAAAAGTAAAATATTCAGTAGATCGAGGTTATCTATTCTTGTTTGAAACGACTCTACCATGTAGAAACACTCGGTATGAACTTGTTCTGCTGTTTTTAATCCGCATTTGATACAAATTCTTTGTATTGTTCCTCTACAAGATGCACATAAGGTTGATTTTATTAGCATTCCGCCACATCTTCGACAAGATTCATCTGGCATTTTTATTGCTCACT
>DATIAR010000071.1:0-2280 GCA_035457865.1 Nitrosopumilaceae archaeon | reverse complement strand
TCGCTTCCATCAAAAACTGGGATCTGACTAATCGAATGCTCTTGCATCTTTTTTATCGCATCATGCAACGAATCAGTTGTTTTTAGTTTTGTGATCTCTTTACTGCATATGTCTCCAGCCTTCATCGAAGATTGATTTTCTAATGAACCAAGAACTTCAAAGATTTTTTTTGCAGTAGCATAGCTTGGCTGGCATCTGCCAGACTCTATTTGGTTGATCATCGAAGTACTCACTCCTGTCAATGAAGCAAGTTTGTGTTGTGTAAGGCCAATCTTTAATCTGGCAGGTTTTATTGAATCAAGTCGCGGTAACACTTCAAAATGATATATTCGTAGTTAGATATTTCTATTTTCTTTAATCCTTAATAGTGAGATTTTGTTATTGGAACCATGCTAAAGGGCATCACAATAGCAGTTATTGTTGGTGTTGCTGCAGTTGGCCTATACTATCTTGCAAGCCCACTCTTTTATGATAGAATAATTGATGAGCCATTACCTAAAGCCCTAAGCGATATCCAAAAAGATCTTACCTATGAAAAATTTGTCAACATGGTGGATGAACAAAGAAGCGCTCTTGTAAAAAAAATGCCTCAAGACACTATTGATATGATAATGGATGAAGCAAAAAAAATAACCACAAACGTATCAGAAGAGATGCAAGAGATGATAGCAAAGATTGCTCCTGACTCACAAGAACCCCCGAAATTTTCTAAACTTGGTACTTTTCAGGGATTGAAAGGACATCAGGCAACTGGAAAAGCTGAAGTGATAACAGTTGGCGATGTCTCATTTCTTAGATTTGAAGACTTTGAAGTCACAAACGGTCCTGATCTTCATGTGTACATGACAAAAAATGGAGATGTAGATAGCGGAATAGACCTTGGTAAACTAAAGGGAAACAAGGGATCACAGAATTATGAACTAAGTGGAATCAATACCGATGTGTACAATACAGTAGTAATTTACTGTCAGCCGTTTCATGTTTACTTTGCATCTGCAACACTGCTAGAATGATTGAAACTATCTTCTTTTTGTTTTCTTTCTAGTCTTCTTTGGGTTATCTGCAAGTGCAGCTTGTGCTGCAGAAAGAATTGCAATTGGAATTCGATGTGAAGATGCACTTACATAGCTTAGGCCAGCTTTGTGGAAAAATGATATAGAACTAGGATCTCCCCCGTGTTCTCCACATATTCCTATCTCCATGTCTGGTCTGATCTTTCTTCCTTTTGATATGGCAATCTCCATCAGACTTCCTACTCCTTTTACATCAACAGACTGGAATGGATTCTCTTGAAGTATTTCTTTTTCTAGATACTCTGGAAGGAATTTGCCTTCAACATCTTCTCTGCTAAAGCTGTATACTGCTTGTGTCAGATCATTTGTACCAAAGCTAAAGAACTCTGCGGTTCTTGCAAGCTCATCCGCAGTAAGACATGATCTTACAACCTCAAGCATCGTGCCAAAATTAATTTTTAATTTTAGTCTCATCTTTGATTCTACAGATGATTTTATTATATCGTAGATTCGCTTGATTTGATTTAGTTCGTCTATACTACCAACTTGAGGCACCATTATCTGCGCACGCGCATCTGTGTTTTCTTTTAAAAGTTCGCCTGCAGCTTCACAAATTGCTCTGACCTGCATCTCGTAAATTTCTGGGAATGTTATTCCTACTCTTACCCCACGGTGGCCCATCATAGGATTGATTTCAGCTAATTCTCTTGCACGAGAAAGAATCTTTTTTGTTTTCTCAAGCTCTTCTGGGATGTTCTGATTTTCAAGTCTATGCACTTTGTTGATTAGTTCTTCAATGTTTGGTAAAAATTCATGCAGTGGAGGATCAAGTAATCTAATTGTAACTTTGTATCCTTCCATCGCTTTGAGTATCTCTTTGAAATCGCTTTTCTGCAGAACCAATAATTTTTCCAGAACTTGTTTTCTTTCTTCTGCACTGCGAGCCATTATCATGTCAACGAAGAGACCAAGTCTGTCACGTGCATTGAACATTCTCTCTGTTCTACACAGTCCTATTCCTTTTGCACCATAGTTTCTAGCTAGTCTTGCAGCTTCTGGAGTGTCTGCGTTTGCTCTAATGCCTAGTCTTTTGATCCGCTCTGCCCACTGTATGATTATTTTTAGTTCACTTGTTATTTCAGGTTCAACTGTAGGAATCTCACCCAAAAAGACAATTCCTTGACTACCATCTATTGTAATGACCTCGCCCTCATGGACGGTCTTACTGTCTACTTGGAATTTTTTTGTAGCATAATCTATCTTCATA
>DATIAR010000070.1:0-7717 GCA_035457865.1 Nitrosopumilaceae archaeon | reverse complement strand
TCATGGATATGATTTTATTTGGTAAAAATAGACCCACCTTGTGGAAATATTATACATACTCATAAACTGCGACTTGGGTTCAGAAGTTGAGATAATCAATGAGTTAATGAAAACGCCTGAAGTAAAAGAAGTACGGGGAACCTACGGAGTTTACGACATATTTGTTAAACTTCAAGGTGACACAAGAGAGGCTTTGGAAAACATCATCACACACAAGATTCGTAGAATTTCAAAGATTCGCTCTACTGTGACTCTGTCTCCAATCCTCGCTCAAGGCGGACGATAAAGCAAAAGATGCTCAAACTCTTCAATTCTTTTTCGGAAGAAAAAGAAGACTTTGAGCCCTTTGATAAACCAGATGTTAAGATATTCATCTGTGGACCGACACTATACGATTATACTCATCTTGGTCATGCCAGGATATTTCTGACATATGATCTTCTGTGCAGATATCTAAAAAGTCAAGACTTTGAAACCGATGTTCTTGTCAACATGACAGACATTAATCAAAGCGTCTTTAACAAAGCACTTGACCAGCAAACTGATTATCACACTTTGACTAGATTTTATTCTGATGAATTTACAAAAGACCTTAATCTTCTAAACATACACACCATTACAAGACTTGCTCATGTCTCAGATTACGTTCCAAATATTGTAAAACACATTTCCCAACTAATGAAAAATAAGCACGCCTATTCTGCCAACGGCAATATCTATTTTGATACGCAAACAATCAAGGATTATGGCAAGATTTCAAAGCAATCCAGGGAGCAATTAAAATTACATCGCCTGGATATTGGTCCAAATAAAAAAAACCCAGAAGACTTTATGCTCTGGAACTGCTCGGAGGATTTTGGTTTTTCATGGAAGGGTGAATTTGGAAACGGTGTTCCATGGTGGCATATACAAGACACTACAGTAGCTATTGAAAATTTTGGTCTACATTATGACATACATGGAGGCGCAAAAGAACTTGCATATCCACATCACGATGCTCATCTAGCTCAATACAAAGCAATGACTGGAACAGACAACCCAGTCAAACGGTGGATGTACATAGGTCTGGTATTTTCAAAAGGTGACAAGATGTCAAAATCTCTTGGGAACATGGTTTTGGCTCGTGATCTAGTAGACAAATACGGCCAAAACTTGGTGCGACTTTATTTGTTTTCTACTCATTACAGAGATGATATTGATTACAAAGAAGAAAATTTGTTAGCTAAAAAGAAATTCTTGGAGAAAATTTATCATGTTAAAAATAAAAAGTCTGACAGGACTTCGCCAGAGGTTTCTAGTCTTATGAAAGATTTCATTCAGAGTCTTGACGATGATCTAAATTCTCCAAAAGCACTTGAAATCTTTGAAAAAATATGTGATCTGTCCCTAAAAGATGGTAGTATCAGTGAGGATGATCTTGATAAAATAATTGACATCCTTGGTCTCTCACTATGATTCCAAAAATAGAAGAAAATGAGTTTGGTTTTACAGCTATATGGAGTAAAATGGCAAAACTAGAATGTGGACTATTTTTTGCAAATCCCAATCTGCCAAATGACATCTTTTTTGATAAATTAACAAATATCTCATGTCTGAGTGAAAAAATGATAGATGAAGCACTTGATCTATTTAAAAAAAACAAAACGCAGCCATTTGTTTACGTTTTAGGCAACCAAAAACTGGAAGAATTATTGCAGAAAAAAAACTTTAGGCTGTATGATACACTCCATGTGATGAAAAAATCCATATCTTCTAAAGTAGAACACAATCCAGTTCATCATATCACAAGAAAGGATTCACTTTTGTGGACTGAAGTCTTTTGCAAATCTTATGATTGCCTTGACTGGACAGATGAAGTCAATTCTATTGTGCGCAATTCTGTTTCTGATGTACAATATCTTGTAGATTCAGATTATAACGCTTCATGTGTCGCCTTGTATGAAAAAAATTCTATGTTGGGCTTGTACTGTCTTGGAACTATTCCTGAATATCGAAAGAAAGGCCTGGCAAGATCATTAATCAACTATGCATTAAATCAAGTCAGAGACAAAAATTTGGATTTTTTAATGCTTGAAACATATGCACGTGATAATTTACTAAAATTTTATTCTGATTTGGGTTTTGAACAGATTTATGAAAAAAAAGTGTACACTATCTGAGTCTTGAAAGCAGCGCAGAATAAAGAAATGGTAGTATGGTTGTAGCTTCTGCATGTATTGTTGTCTGCTTTGCTTTCTGAGTTACCTTTCCCCAAGAGATTGCTTCTCTTACTAGCGCACCACTAAGGCTTCCGTCAAACTCTTGTGCTGTTGTGATATACACGGCATAATCCAGACCCTCTCTGTACTGGTTCCACCACAATGTGTGGTGCTTTGATATGCCCCCTCCAATCATGAGAGCGCCAGATTTTTTTGCCTTGAATATAAGTCCTGAGAGAAGGTCGCCATCAGATGCAACATTGAGTTTGAAATCATTGTGTTTTTGGGTAAATAGCCAGATTTGGCTGCCTACTGCCCCATCCATTATTCCTGGAACTATGACTGGTATGTTGTTTTTGCTAGCCCAATAAAGAAACGAACCTTCGCCAAGATTTTCACCAATCATCTTTGTTATTTCAGCTGTTGACATTTCCTTTTTTCCACTCTTGTAGACTTTTTCAAGAAACGCTTGCATTTTTTTTTCGATTAGTGGACCGTAACTATCCATTGGCACAAGCACATTTCCCAGCCTGTGTATGTGTTGATCTGCAAGCTCGCTGTCATCAAGTGTAAATGAACCCTCTAAATAATTTGAAAAATATCTTGCAATGTCATGATCTAGTGCTCCACAAGTAGTAATTACTACATCAAACATTTTGTTTTTAATCATGTCCTTTATTATTCCTCTAAGTCCAGTTGAAGTCACCGCACCAACAAAGGACAAAAACTTTAGACATTTTTTATCCTCAATCATTTCATGCAATATGTCAAGTCCTTCAACAAGATTTCTTGATTCAAATCCCCCGGACTTTGACATTTCATCAAAGATATTTTGTATGCTGTCGCCTTTTTTTATAGAAATGTCTTTTACTGGTCTGCCCGGTTTTATCACAAAACCTGAATTAAGATCGGGTTATAAAATCCTCTGCACCAAAGATTTGGCAGAATAACAAGTAATTAATATGATGGAATAATTTGCGTAAATATCGAGATAATTTGGGCAAAAAGATTCGAATAGCAATAGCAGGTGTAGGAAATTGCGCTTCTGCTCTAATACAAGGTTCTCACTATTATTCAAAAAACCCCAGTGATACCGTGGGTTTGACAGCCTACAATATTGGCGGTTATGAGCCTGGCGACATTGAGGTAGTTGCAGCCTTTGATGTGGCTGATACCAAAGTGGGAAAGGACCTCTCTGAGGCCATATACGCAAGGCCAAACAACACTATCACTGTAGCCGAGGTTCCAAAGACTGGAGTTATCGTACAGAAAGGTCCTACTCTTGATGGAGTAGGAAGACATCTCAGCCAGATTGTAACTCCAGCAAAAGAGCCAGATGTTGATGTAAAAAAAATTCTAAAAGACACTGGCGCAGAAATGCTTGTAAACTATCTGCCTGTTGGCAGCACAAACGCAGTAAGAAATTATGCCACACAAGCTCTTGAAGCGGGAATTGGTTTTCTAAATGCAATTCCAGTGTTTATTGCATCAGAGTCAAAGTGGCAACAAATGTTTGTTGACAAAAAACTTCCACTGGCAGGAGATGATGTCATGAGTCAACTTGGTGCTACCGTAGTTCACAAGACTCTTGTAAAACTTTTCGTAGACAGAGGAGTCTTGGTTGATGGAACGTATCAGCTTAACATTGGTGGGGACATGGATTTTTACAACATGCTTGATGAAGAAAGACTAGAAGACAAGAGAATCAGCAAGACAAGTGCAGTAAAAGCAATGGCTGATTACGACATCCCAATGAGAATTGGTCCAAGTGACTATGTTGATTTTATAGACAATGAAAAAATTTGTTACATCAACCTAGAAGGAAAATACTTTGGTAAGATTCCAGTCAAGCTTGACCTCAAACTCAAAGTGATTGATGCCTATAACAGTGCTGGAATAATGATTGATGCAATTAGAGGTCTTAAAGTTGCTCTTGATAGAAAACTCTCAGGCCCCATGACTAGCATCTCATCATACTGCTTCAAGCATCCTCCAATACAAATGCCATACACTGAGGCAAAGAAGGCATTTATGGAATTTGTAGAAGGAAAGCGAGATAGGTAAAAAGGGCCAAGTATAATATATTGCAGAGTCCGTTGGGCGAATCAAGACCACATTGCAATAATTGTTAGCCTAGTCAATGAAACTTGTCAATATTCGGTTATTTCGCATATCCGGGCATCGTGTTCATTGGTTCATATTAAAAAAGTAGACATCTTTGGATTCAAGTCATTTGGATACAAAAATACAACAATAAACCTTGAACCAGGCCTTGTGGCTATCTCTGGACCAAACGGATCAGGAAAGAGCAACATACTTGATGCAATTACCTTTGCACTTGGCGAAAACTCTCCAAAAATTATGCGTGTTGATAAATTACGATCTTTACTTCATGATGTTGAAAACAAACATCATGGAACAAAGATAGCACGTGTTAGCTGCCATTTTGATAACACGGACAGGAAGATCCCTGTAGATTCTAACACAGTTACAATAACAAGAGAGATGGATGAAGCAGGTGAAAACATCTATTATCTAAATCAAAAAAAGATGCAAAGAAACCACATACTTGACCTACTTGAAGTTGCAAATGCAGGTATACACAAGCTGAACATAGTGCAACAGGGAACAATTACAAGGATCTCTGAATTCAATGCTGAAGAACGCAGAAGGATTATCGAGGACATCATTGGATTGGCTTATTTTGACGAGAAAAAGACTGAATCACTAAAGCAACTCGATGAGGCAGACAGGCGACTTGAAATTGCCCTTGCCAGGATGGATGAGATAAAAAAGCGCATAGATGAGCTAGAGGCGGAAAGAAACTATCAGCTAAGATACGTCTACTTAGATCGCGAACTTGGCAGATTCCATGCTATCCAGGCGTCAAACAAGTTACGTGAAATAGAATCACAAAAAGTATCAAAGGAAAGAAACCTAAATGCAATTCTTTCTGACTTAAAAAAAGTTGAAGAGCAACGCAATCAGATAAAAGATGAAATCAAAAAGCTTGAAGATGAAAAACAAAAGTTTATGGAAGAAGTTAACGCATACAATGTTGCAAAAGCTGCAATTGATTCAGAGCTTACTGCAGCAATGCAATCATCTGAGCACGCAAACAGCAAGATAGCTACAAACACAAGAAGACTTGGTCAGATAGATGCTAGATTACCAGAAATAGAAACTGAACTAACATCATTACATGAAAAACGTTCTCTTTTAGAATCACAAATTGCACAACTAAAGGAATCCATAAGAACAATTGATGAAACAAAAAGATCTACTAATGCAGAGCTTGCTTCTGTTGATTCAGAAATTCATCAAGTTTTAAAACAGCAATCGCAAGCTGCAACAAACAGAATTAAAGTAGATGATAAAATAAAAAATCTAACAAACACACTTAACGATGCAAGACTCACGCTATCAAAAATTGAAGCAGAAAGAACTGACATTGCAAACAAAATAGAACAAAATGCTGCAAAGATCAAGTCGTTTGGCACAGAAAAAGAAAAATTATTAGATCTAGAACAAAAGCTCCGTATTGTCAGAGCAGGACATGAAGCAACAATTAACGAACTAAAATCAAGACTTGCATCCATGACAGAAAAATATTCAAAGACTGAAAAAGACATTGAAGAAAATTCACTCATTTTAGAAAAAGCAAGCAAAACTGCAGCTCAACATGAGACAAAGATTCGTGTTGTAAAGGATGTAATGCATGAGGACTATTCCATAGCAAAGCTCAAGGAAGATTCAAAGCGACTTGGAATACAAGGCCTTGTTTACGAAGTTCTCACATGGGACAAGCAATATGAGAGACCAATTCTTGCTGTAGGTTCTGATTGGCTAAAGGCTCTTGTAGTAAATGATTTTGGCACATTACTTGGATTAGCTGAATTTGCACAGGAAAAGAAACTGCCAAAGATAAAAATAATTCCACTTGATGCAATTCCAAATTCCAAAGTCGAACTCCCACAAGAATCTGGGATTGTAGGTGTGCTCTCTGATTATATAAAATGCGAAGACAAATTTACCGCACTCAAGAACTTTGTCTTTGGAAATATAATTCTGGCCGATTCCAAAGAATCTGCTTATGTATTATCAAAAAAAGGATACAAGGCAGTAACTACAGATGGGCAGTTCTTTGAAGCAGACGCAAACGCTGTAGTTGTTGATATAAACTCAAAGATATCAAAACTCACAAAAATAATTCTACTTAGTACGTCAGTTGATGATATAATCCAGGCACTAGGTTTGCTTAAAAAATTCATCCAAGACAAAAAATCAAAACTCAAAAAGATTGAAAGGATCAAAAAAAGTCTTGAAGACAGATATCATTCGTCAGAAACTGGTTTTACCAATGTTGACCTGCATTTAACTGACATAAGGGCAAAAACAAAATCAATCACTAGCACCCAAGAGCAACTTGCATCAAGGATTTTGCAACTTAGACGTCATGATGAAAGTCTAAAGACTAATGCTGCAAAGATCGAGTCATACATTGCTTCATTAGAAGAACGCATAACAGTCACAAAAGAAAACTATGCAGAAGAAGAGCAATCTAGAATAGCAAACGCACTAGCATCACTAAATGATAAAAAATCTAATATTTTGAGCGCCCAAACCTTGATTTTAAGCCAGATTAGAGAACAGACTGCAAATCAGACTGAACTTGTAAACAATGAAAATACTGTAAAATCAAGCATGAGGACTCTTCATGAGGAACAATCTAGACTAAATCATGAAAAACATGATCTTGAAGTGGAACTTCGTGCTATGGCAAAAGAAAAAGAGACAGCAGATGCTGCACTTGTTTCTTTAAGAGAAAAAGAACAACAGCTAATATCGACATCTGGAACATCGGTTTCTACACTCAAAGAATACGACACAAAACTAAAAGATCTATATGATGCAGAAAGGTCACTTACAAAAGAAATCAACAACTTTGAAAGACAATCTGATTCTCTTTCTCGTGATGTGCGTGATCTTACAGAAAACGAGGTTAAGATTAGAGCAACACTTAGATCGTATGGTTACGACGAACTTTTAGAAACATTTGATGTGGATGAAATACTGGCTAGACTGGAAGCAGAAAAAAAGGGACTAAGTGGTACGTTGAACACAAAAGCTCCAGAAGCATATGTTGAAATATCAAATGGATATCGTTCCATGTCAACACGTAAAAACGAACTTGAAGAAGAAAGAAACTCGATTGTAAGATTCATAGAAGCAATTGACAAAGACAAACGCCAAACATTTTTGGAAGCATATGACAAAGTTGATCAAGATATACGCAAAGTCTTCAATACAATGACTGGAGGTAATGCTTGGCTTGAAATACAAAATGAAGATGACATATTCAACTCAGGAATATCATATCTGATACAGTTCCCCGACAAACAGAAAAGAGAATCGACTTCAATTAGCGGTGGTGAAAAAACACTTGCTGCAATCACGTTCCTTTTGGCTCTGCAGACGCTAAAACCATCGCCATTTTATTTGCTTGATGAGGTGGATGC
>DATIAR010000069.1:0-4924 GCA_035457865.1 Nitrosopumilaceae archaeon | reverse complement strand
CTTCTATACGCATACCGAGAAGCACTTGACATTGTACTTGAAGAAGGAATGGAAGCAAGAGTAAAAAGACATAGGACTTGTTCAGATGCATTATATTCTGGCCTAAGTGCAATGGGTCTTACTCCTTTTGCAAAAGAAGATGCACGATCTACAGTTGTAATTGCACTAAACTATCTTGATGGATTAGAAGACAAAACATTCCGATCAACACTTTCAGAAAAGTTTCGTGTTTTGGTGGCAGGAGGTTTTGGTGAGCTAAAAGGAAAAGTGTTTAGAGTAGGTTGCATGGGCGAAGTTCACAAATATCATGTAATGAGAACCATCTCTGCCATCTCTTCAACTCTTGATATGATGGGATACAAGACAAATCCTGAAGCACTCAAAGTAGCTGAAGAAAAACTAAAATCACTTTGAACACATGTTAACTTAATATAAGGAACTTTGAACATCGATCACGATGACTTTCCAAAAAGGCACCTTACTCTTAATAGATTATACTGCAAAGGTAAAAGATACAAACGAAGTTTTTGAAACCACCAGAGAAGAAGACGCCAAATCAAATTCAATTCATGATGCTAATATGAAATACCAACCGAGACTTGTCTCAATAGGAGAATCATGGGTCCTAAAGGGATTGGACGATGCATTGCTTAACACTAATGCTGGTGACAAACTCACAGTAGAGGTTCCTCCAGAGAAGGGATTTGGTACAAGAGATCCAGGTAAAGTTCGCATGATTCCACTTCGCAAGCTTGGTGAAGATGCAGAAAAAATCTCAGTAGGAGACGCAATTGAGGTAGACGAGAGAACCGGAATTGTTAGGTTTATTGGCTCTGGTAGGGTTCAGGTCGATTTTAACCACCGATTTGCTGGAAAAACCATTCTTTATGATGTAAATGTATTAAAATCTCTTAATACTGATGATGAAAAAATTCTTGGACTTTTAAAAAGACGTTTACCAATTGACGAATCCAAACTAAAATTTAAGATTAATGGAACAGAGGTTGATATTACAATGCCTGAGGAAACATTTCTAGCTGAAGGATTACAAATCATTAAACGCGCTATAGTAAATGACATTTTCAAATTTGTTCCAAAACTAGAAAAGATCAACTTTATCGAAGGCTACGCTAACATAAAGGCCGAAAAACCTCAGGAAAAACAGACTGAATCAAAACCAGTAGAAGAAAAAGCTGCACAGCCAAAAGCTGCTTAATCTATAAAACACCAGTACTTTTTGCAAGCTTGATAGCTTTTTCCTTTGTCATCTTTATCTTATTTAGAATTGTATATCGCTCAGGCCTAAGAGATGGAGCTATCATTAGAGCTTTTGCAAGAATTTCTGGTTTGAGACCAATTTGTTTTGCAGTAGTAGGTGCTCCAACATTTTTTAACATGGCAACAATTTTTCGCCAGTCTTGACCTTGCAGTTTAGAGATCAAAATAGAACCAATGCCACATTTTTCTCCATGTAATCCAACGCCAGGCACCAAATAATCCAAAGCATGAGAGAAGAGATGTTCTGCTCCAGAACATGGTCTACTGCTTCCTGCAATACAGGCAGCGACTCCAGAACTGATCAAAGCTTCTACTATCATTCTAACATCTGGTTTTTTTCTAAAATTTTTCGAGTTTTCAATTACTATCTTTGCGCTCATAGAAGCAAGATTTGCTGCATATGTTCCAAAATACTCTCCAACATCATCCCTTGCAAGCTCCCAATCTCTGACAGCAGTAACTTTTGCCATCAAATCTCCGCAACCACTGGCAAGAAGTTTTCTTGGTGCTTTTTTTAATATTTCAATATCAACAAAGACTCCCAAAGGTGCTGTTGCAATTATAGAATGTGGCTTGTCGCCCCTTAAAGAAACAAACGGACTTGCAATTCCGTCGTGTGATGCAGAAGTTGGGATGCTTACAAATGGTTTTTTCAAATTGAATGCAACCATTTTTGCAATATCTACAGATCTGCCCCCGCCAATTCCAATTATGAGATCACTTTTGTCTTTCTTTATGTCTCTTTGAATTTTTTTTGTAGCGCTAACGTCATTACTTGTACCTATGTGCCAAACATTTTTTATCTTAGAATTTGTAAGAGACTTTACAACTTTTTCATATGTTATTTTTCTTACATGATCTCCTGAAACAAGCGAAACTTTCTTAGGATTTGCTAGATCAGCTATAAATTTTCCAATATTACCAATATTTTTTTCTCCAATTACTATCTGCCTTGGAAGCTCCATTACATGTGAAGACATGGGTTTTTGATGAAATCTCATTATTTATCAATCTCCCGTTTGGAAACACAAAGTTATTTAAAAGGGTGTTAACCTATCCAAAACATCCTAGTTAAGGAGAATGTTATTTGTCAGACTATGTTGAACAACACACACTACATGGAACAACTACCGTAGGAATCAGTTGCACCGACGGTGTAGTATTGTGTGCAGACATGAGAGCAAGTGCAGGCTATTTCATAGCAAACAACAATACCATGAAAATTCAAAGAATAGACAACCATGCAGGAATGACTATAGCAGGTGGCGTTGCTGACGCACAAAACGTCACTGACATGTTACGATATCATTCCAATATTCACAGGATAGAAAAAGGAGAATATCTCCCGATCAAATCCATAGCAAGACTTGCATCATTGATCTTCTTCCAGAACAGGTACTACCCGTTCATTGCAGACATACTTGTGGGTGGCTATGACAAGCAAGGACCAGCTTTGTATAATGTAGACATGTTTGGCTCGCTAGACAAAAAGACATTTGTTACGACTGGAAGCGGCTCTCCTGTAGCATACGGTCTTTTAGAGAGTGAATATCGTGACGGACTAACTGTAGAACAGGGTAAGGTAGTTGCATTACGAGCTGTAAAAGCTGCAATAACAAGAAACATTGGAACAGGCGATGGCATCAATGTTGCGATAATAGATCAGAAAGGATACAGACTGTTAACAAAAGAACAGAAGAAAGCCATCATTACACTTTAGTGATATTTTGCAAAGAAAACAACAACAACGGGAAGTAACTCCTGCCACAAATATAATGGCTACCATACTGCAAGGTATTCCCAAGGAAGCTGATGTAACCAAGATAGATTATGAAGGACCACGAATTGCAATTTATACAAAAAAACCACGCTATTTGATGGAACACAACGAAGTAATTTCTAACATGGTAAATCTGATCAAAAAAAGAATTGTTGTAAGAACCGAAGAATCTATAAGAAAATCAGAAGAAGAGGCAAGACAGATACTAACACAATCTCTTCCAAAAGAGGCAGAACTGGGTGGAACATTCTTTGACACTGCCATAGGTGAAATGACAGTTGAGGTAAAGCGGCCATGGCTTTTGTTCAACAATCCGGCATTTAACATGGCAGAACTTGTTGAAAAGACTGGATGGAGATTCCGCATAAGAAAAGCTACGACAATTCAATCACAGACAATACAAACCATAAATTACAATCTAAAAATATCTTCAGCAGAAAGGAGCAAGCATCTAAAACAAGTCGGTGAAAAAATTTTCAGACCTAAACTTTCTGAAACCTCCGAAGTTTCTTTGATGACCCTTGGTGGTTTTAGTCAAGTAGGAAGATCTTCCATGCTCCTGACAACACGTGAAAGTAAAATTTTGATTGACTGTGGTGTAAATCCCGGTGCAAGAAATGCACTAGAATCATATCCAAGACTTGATTGGGCAAACATCACACTGGACGAGCTTGACGGAGTGGTGATAAGCCATGCACACCTTGATCACACTGGATTTTTGCCAGCACTCTTCAAATATGGTTACAAGGGACCTGTATACTGCACAGAGCCTACCTTACCTATGATGAACCTGATTCAGCTTGATGCAATCAAGGTTGCTGCAGCCCAGGGAAAAGTTCCACTTTATTCTGAACGCGATGTCAAACAGGTCATGAAACAAACAATAACTCTTCCATATGGAACCGTTACTGATATCTCTCCAGACATCAAACTTGTATTTTCTAATGCTGGTCACATTTTGGGTTCTGCCACTTGCCACTTCCATATAGGAAACGGCGATCACAACTTTGTCTATAGCGGAGACCTGAAGTTTGGCAAGACAATGCTTCTTGAAAGTGCATCTTGGAATTATCCTAGAGTAGAAACCCTTCTAATCGAGAGCACTTATGGTGCAAAAGAAGACATCATGCCCACACGAGAAGAGGTAGAGGGATCCTTTATGAAATCTGTAAATGAAACTCTCCGAAATGGCGGCAAGGTACTGATTCCTATACCTGCTGTTGGCCGTGCTCAGGAACTCTTGATGGTAATAGATCTGTACATGAAGGCAGGTCAGATAGTCGAGTGTCCAGTATTCATGGAAGGAATGATCGCAGAAGCCACATCAATTCATGAAGCATTTCCAGAATATCTTGCCCGTGAATTACGACAAAAGATCTTGGAAACAGACAACAATCCATTTGATTCTGAGTATTTCACAAACATTGAACATGCTGATGGTAGAGAAGAAGTGCTCAGAGAAGGACCATGCATAATAATTGCAACATCTGGTATGCTAGAAGGCGGACCAGTCCTAGAATATTTTAAAAACATTGCACCAGTTCAGAAAAACAAGATACTGTTTGTTTCATATCAAGTGAATGGAACACTTGGAAGAAGAGTGCTTGATGGATCAAGACAAGTGTCTATACTTGGTAAAGATGGAAAGATAGAGATCATTAACATAAATTGTGCAACAGAAAAGCTAGATGGATTCAGTGGTCACAGCGACTATAACCAACTAATGTCATTTGTTCACAAATTGCGACCAAAACTTCGCAGAGTTCTTGTAAATCATGGAGAGAGAAGAAAATGCGAAAACCTCTCAATGAACATTCATAGAATGTTTAGAATAATGACAACCTGTCCTCAAGTGCAAGAAGCAAT
>DATIAR010000068.1:0-37137 GCA_035457865.1 Nitrosopumilaceae archaeon | reverse complement strand
CCAGAAGAAACTAAATTGGTTGTAGCAAAGCTTGCAGATCTAATTCAGTCTGGCGAAGTCACAGAAACAATTGATGGAGGAAAACTGCTCACACTTTTCAGATCTCTTGGAATTCGTGTTCGCGTAGCTACCACTATCAACGTAGAACAAGATGGAAAGCTTGTTTCTTGGTCTGAAAAACTAAAAGAATCGAGTAAAATTAGTAACGTAGAAGATCAACCAGCTGAACAAAATCCTTAATCTTACCTTAAACAAGAAAATTCAATTGAAATCTTTACTTGCTGAATTTGCTGGTACTTTTGGATTGATATATGTTGTAACAGCGGCGGCTGTGTTACAAATAGGTCATCTTGGTGTTTCACTTTCGCATTTGGTAATATTATGTGCAATAATATATCCATTCCAAACTATTTCAGGCGCTCATTTTAACCCCGTCATATCGATGATTTTTTGGATTAGAAGAAGAATCAATACAAAGCTCTTTTTAGGATATGTTGTTAGCCAACTTTCAGCTGCAGTCTCTGCCAGCTTTGTACTTTCAATTACATTGGGAAAAGGTACCAATCTTGCCCCAACACTACCAGTAAATGGTATGGTTGTAGAAAGTTTTTTGCTTGAAATTCTACTTACCTTCATTCTGTTATGTGTACTTTTGTTTGTTTCACAAAGTCATCGTAGAAGTATATCACGTGGCCTTCTTGGTATTGCAGTGGGAAGTACAGTTGCGTTTGATGTATTCTTTGGTGGACCAATATCTGGTGCATCAATGAATCCAGCTAGAACTTTTGGACCTGCAGTGTTAAACTTAGATTTTGAATATTTTCATATCTATGTTATCGCTCCAGTTATAGGTGGACTTTTAGCACTCTTTACATTTTATTTAGTTAAAGAAAAAAATAGAATAGGGTTTAACAGATCATGAGTAACAGATCTATAGTTTTTGAAATTTCTACCACTAAATACGAAACCGATAAGGAACTTGTCACTAGTGTTATGAAAGATCTTCAATTATCCTGTGGCATAATTGATGGGTTTCTGCTCGGTAACCCAGTAGAAAAATTTGGTTGGACTTTTTTCAAAATATTATTTAAAAATGAATTGCTTATTGCTATGCAAGAAAAATTTGGTGATCAGATAATGAATACAAAAGGTAAAGCGTTTCAAGAAAAATTTAGCGATTTTGTAACAAAATTCTTTGAATCTAAAAACTGCAAGATAAGAATGAAACTTGTAGAGAATTAAACTCTTCTTCCCCGTTTGCCGCCCTTTTTACGAGTTGTGTCATGCGGAATTGGAGTGACATCATCGATTCGCCCAATCTTAAATCCGCCTCTTGCTAACGCTCTGATTGCGGCCTGCGCACCAGGACCTGGTACTCTGGCTCCAACTCCTCCTACTGCTCTTACTCTGATATGCATGCCTGTGAAGCCCTTATCATGTGCAGCTTCTACAACTGCACCCGTAGATTTCATAGCAGCATATGGCGATGATTCGTATCTGTCTGCATTAACATGCCTGCCTCCAGAACTAATTGCTACAGTCTCAGCACCAGAGATGTCTGTTATGTGAACAATGGTATTGTTATAACTACTGTAAATGTGGGCAATTCCCCATTTTTCCTTGACTTCTTGTTCAGACAACATTTTCCAAGCTCTGTATGGGTTTAAAAAACATTAGGATTTGAAATGAAGCCAGCCTCTTTCTTGGATGATTGTAATTTTATTTTCTTGTTGATAAATCACATTTTTTCCATTTGTAACGTATCCTATCTCGAATAATGGGATCTTTTGAATTCTAGCGATTTTTTTAATCTTTGGCAAATTCGTTGACGAAACAGTTGCAACGATCTCATACTCTTCACCACCATTAAAGACAAGATCCATAAATCTAATTTTATTTGTCTCTGCAAATTTTATAATATCATCATAACATGGAAGTTTCGTTATTACAAATCTCTTGGAACTCTGTCTACTCATTTCGTTCAATGTCGTAGATAGTCCATCACTTGAATCCATTGAAGATGAAAGATATCTTGCAATAGATAAACCAAATTTCAATCTTGGAGTTGGTACTAAAACTTGTTTTTTTGATTTCCTAACGAATTTAGGATCCGCTTTACAATGATTCAAAATAATCTTTAATCCTGAAGAAGCATATCCAAATGGTCCTGACGTAATAATGATATCATTATTCTTTGCGCCTTTTCTATTCACTATTCTCTGAGTGATACCAAACATGGATACTTCAATAACGATCTCTTTTCCTTCATTTGTATCGCCACCAATTATTTTGACACCAAATTCTTTTGATGCTTTCATAAAGCCGTGAGCTAATTTCTTTATTTTGGATTTAGAAAATTCTCTTGGAATTGCAAGAGAGACTGTAGCATATAATGGCTTTATTCCCTTTGCTGAAAAATCACTTACGCAAGCAACAACGCTTTTTCTTGCAATCTCCTCTATTTTCATCCCCTTTGGAACATCAGTACTTTCAACTAGCATGTCAGATTTAGTAACAATGCATATCTTTCCAATTCTGAGTACTTCTACATCTTCGGGTACAAACTTTGATTTTTTTCCAAAGCTTTGCTGAAAAATCCTAATTATTCTTGCTTCGTCTAGCTTGGTCATAACTTTGATTTACCCACTCTAAAACTTGTTTTTGAATAGATCGTGCTTTTCCTAAACTTGTTGATTCTGTGGATATTCGTACAATATGTTCTGTATTTGATTGTCTTACAAGTACCCAACTGTCTTCATCTATGATTGACTTTACTCCATCAATGGTAATTAATTGACTGTATTGGTTTTTCATTTTCTCAGATAAAATCTGCAAAGTCTTTGCGTGAAATGAATCTTCTACATCAACTTTGGTTCGTAATTGTACATATCCTTCCATGAATTTCAATACTTCGGAAAAGCTCTTTGTCTTAAGCATGGATGCAATAAATCCACTAGTCAAAATACCATCACGACACATGTTAAACTCTGGTAAGATGAAACCTGCACTGCTTCCTTCTCCACCAGCCTGTGAATTTGTCTTTAACATCAAATCCACAACATTTGCTTCGCCTACTTTTGATCTATGAACTTGACCTCCGTGATCTTTGATAAATTTCTCAACAGATACACTTGTATCTATACTAAGAACAAATCGTTTGTATCCTAATTCAAGTGCCTTTGAAACACCTAATCCTAAAGTGATATCTGGTGCTTGGCTCTTCCCATCCTTTACAACCACCAACCTATCACCATCAAGGTCAAACGCAAAGCCAATTTCACACTTTTTTGTAGCAGAAATTAATTCATTGAGACTCACAGATGTAGGATCTGGACCATGTGAAGAAATTCCCGGTCTTTCATTTATTGTAATGACTTTGCATCCTATATTCTTAAGCAAACTAGGTGCAACATCGAAGGCTGCTCCTCCACCAACATCTACAGCAATTTTTGGCCCATCTTCAATTTTATTGATCAGTTTAGTTGCTTCTGAAATGTAACTTGAATTGATTTGTAATTCCAAACCAATATTTTCTTTTGAAAATTTATGTTGATTTTTAATTTCTTCAATCTCGGATTCATTTATTCCTCTGCCTTCTAAGATAAATTTTAGACCATTCCATTGTAAAGGATTATGAGATGATGTGATCATAATGCCTGCACCATATCTTCGTGATTCTCTAAAAATAACAGGCGTAGGAGCTACTCCCAAATTGTACACATCAATTCCTCTTTCCATTAGTGATGCAAGTGCGGTCTCGCTTAGAATCTTGCTTGAAGGTCTTGTGTCATGAGCTACAACACATTTTTTTGATTTGATTAACACAGAAAAATTTCTACAAAATTTCATTATATCATTAAGGTTTAAATCATAACCAAAAATTCCTCTCACACCGGAGATGGATACTATCAATGAATCAAAAGCACAAAGGCTTTTTATAAACTCTGATGGAAAGCGAACCATTGCCTCGATAGCTCAGCCTGGTAGAGCGAACGCCTCGTAAGCGTTAGGCCGCGGGATCGAATCCCGCTCGAGGCTTAATTTCTAAAATGAATGTTAATTTTTGATTATTACAGATGATCTAATGATCTGGAATGCTTACGAGTATGAGGTCGTTCACCAGAATATTTTCTTCGCATATGTCCAGATGGTCTACCAAATAGTAACTCTAGAAACCAAGCTTCATGCTCAATTTCCTCTGCTAGAATATCTTTTGCGATATCGTAAGTTGTAGGATCTTTTCCTAGAGTTAGATTACACATCTTACTCCAATTTACAATTGCTCCCTGTTCAGCTTTCAGGCATTTTTCTAGAATTGATTTCAAATCTGTTCTGTTTTGTGGTAATTGTAAAAACTCACAGCCAGACATTTTGATGAAATCGGTAGCATCTAGAGGAAGCGTTCCTCCAAGTTGATATATTCTTTCTATACATGATTCAAAGTGACTGAGATCTTCAAGTCTGGCGTCTTCAATTACACCTTTAATGCCTTCGCCCTCCATACCAGTGCAGTGAGCTCTAAGGAGTGTAAAGTAATAGTATGCGGTGAATTCAACTGATGCATTATAAACTAACAACTTTGTTATTTCATCCACGTTTGCACCATTTTGTTTTAATACATTAATTCCAACTACATCTATTTTTTCTGTCATACAAACACCCTCTTTCTAAAACCGATCTCGTGATATAATTTAAAGATATCTTTGTGGTTATTATTAAAATACAAAAAATCTATGTTGAAACATCTTCATTAAAACCATCTTGACTTTCAAGATCTATTTCTAATTCTTTTCCCAAACCATTCCACCATCTTGAAATCTCAGTCATGTTTCTCTCTCTCTCACTAACGAAGAAGTACACCTTTATAGATCTGTCGATCACCTTTTTTCTAATTACTTTTTTGATAAAAAGATTATTTGTTTATAGTAAAATCACAGATTACAAAATTTATTCTAAAAATTATTTATTTGTACGTTTTTTCTTTCTTCTACGATACACGTTGATCGCAACAACTCCTACTGCGCATGACCAAAAAAGTGACCATATGGGACCATCTTTTCCTCCACCAAACATTGCATAGATCATTCCACCTATGAGTGCAAGTCCAATAATTTCAAGTAATTTAGTGTTCATTCCTTAGAATACAAATTCGTTTTAACTCAAAAGGATATATTGTTTTAAGATTTTACTCCTACATGGACAAGTACCTGATAGTTATCTTGGTCTTTTTGATAGCAGGTATGGGAATTGCACTTGTCGGAAATCGAATTCCAATTTTTTACATATTACTTGGCGGTGCAATCATTATGATACTATATGATGCAAGACAGAAACGAAAAGATAGAAAATCTAAAAAATGACTAGAGGTCTAGACCAAAGGAATCTGCAAGGTTCTGGAAATTTTTGTATGATTCTAAGTATTGTCTACCTTTTGAAGTTATAACAAAAACATTCTTTCCATCAAACTCTATCCTGTTAATAAGACCTGCTCCTGTAAGATTATTCAGAAATTTGCCCAGTCTTGAATGTGATAGATTTGCCTTTGTCAAAAGTGAAGTTACATTAATACCGTTTACTCCACTTTGTTCGGTAACCGTAAGTAAGTCACTTACTATCTGCATACTTGTTCTATAGGCTACCATATCTAGGAACACTATCAGGAGGTAATATATGGGTATTACTCATATCAGATAAATACCGATTTCCGTGCCTTTGTTTGCATTGCCTAATGAACATTCGATCCAATGGTTTGATGACTTCCTTGGCGTAGGATACCGGTTTTATGATTTAAGAATGAATGTGTTCCCTATATTTTCAGACAAAAAACAGGCAATTAAGATCTGGGAAGATGTGATAAAATGGTGGGCAGATCCATCAATTAAGATCAGATTTGTAGAAATAGGTGATGATTATTGGTTTGTAATGGGAGGGGAGTCACCTTTTCCAGAGTCTAACAAATCATTTTTCAAAGTTTTAAAAAAATCAGAACACTATGAACGATTTAAAAAAGGCCATGATGGAGAAGCCTATCTTAGGATGGGAATATACCGAGAAAAAGACGAGTCATCACCTATAGCACTTTTTAAAAAGAAAAAGCTTGTAACTGACATTAAATTTTTACAAGAAAGTAATGTAAAAGACGATGCATTAGCCTGGAATTGTTTGTATCACAATAAACCCAAAACCACATAGAATGAGTTTTATTTTCCAATAATAAAATATAATGATGGATTTTAAATGCGTCCAAGATTGTTCCAAATGCTGTATTGAAAGAGAATACTATCCAACAAAAAAATTTGGCAAAGTAGGAGTCCTGATTCTTCCTGATGAAAAAGAAAAGATTGAATCGCTAGGAAAAAACCTACATCTTGACATAGTAATATTACCGCGCATTGGAATATCGTATGAGAAATCTAACGGACCTACGAAGATACTTGCGTATCAATTGATGGGAAGGGAATCAAATGGTAATACGTGCCCATTTTTAGATACAGAAAGTGAGGAAAGATCACCTCATGGAGGCTATAAGTGCAGAATATACGAAAGTAGACCTCTTGCATGTAGAGCATATCCTGTTATTGCGTCTTCATCAGTAACACTAGATCACAAATGCAAATTCTGCGAAAGTTGTGAAAATACTCCCACGAATCTAAACCAAGAATTGGAATCACTTGCCAAAATAAAAATCAAAATGGAAACAAATGCTCCTTTTATTTGGCGATATGCTACTGGAGTTGGAGATAAATCTGATATCGATAAAATTAACACAGGTTGGATTTTAGAAATTTAGGATCTAGTTCTTTCATGTGTTCCAGGATAAAACTCGGCGATCTTTTGGGAATAGCACGAGCCACACAACACACCTTCAATATTCCAAGATTCCATTGGATAATACTTGTGTTCTACTATTGGTTTATTGCATATAGAACATTTTTCATTGTCAATTTCCAATTTGATTCAGTTCCAATATTTTCGTTATAAAAATCATGTTAAATAGTACTTCTTATAGGAATAAACTTGCGGTAGACTGGATGGCTAGATGCGGACCTCCTGCAAGAGACCTATCGGTCACCCATCTGCCGCTTTTTGTATAAAAAATTTAAAAAAGATCCTGAACTATCTTTTTAATAGAGTTAATCTCATCTTCTTCTTGTTTTATCTTCTTCTCAATAACTCGTATCATAGAATCCTGCCAAACATTATGTGAAAAGAAATTGTGGTAGGTGTTTGCAGCATCCATTTCATCGTCAACAACAGTGTCTTCCAGGAATTTTGTTACAATTGTATCCGTCAGTTTCAAAATTCTCTGGTTTAGTTTAACACTTTTGAAAATGGGTTCAAGCTTTGAGATATCCTCTTTAAAATCGCCTTTTGTTGAAAGTATTTTCTCATGTAAGATCTTAAAGTATGTGGCAAGAAAGAATAAAGTAGCATATCTTTTTGTCTTATGACCACCTTTCTTCCCATAATTGAGAATTTTTTTTGCATATTCCTTAACAAGATATGGATACAAAAGAACTCTGCAATCATCTTTTAGGGTTTCATTGAAAATCTCATCATATTTACTTCCACGTGGAAGAAACTGAGCAGGTGAACTGTATGATTCTGTAGGTCTTTGTTCAATACCAGCTACAAGTGCTTGTATTGCATCTTTTGCAACAATCACTTTTTTGTGGTTTTCTGGAAGATATTTGTTATATGTTATATCCCCTGTAAATTCACTTTGTTGTGACTTTGTTTTACTATCGAACGAACCAGCTTGAATCTCATAGAAATATCCAAAGTTTTCCATTTGGGATTTTATAGATTTATGAAAGTCCATCAAAGAAACAAGATCTTTCCCACGTACGGCGTTCTGTGAATTTCTATATTTTGTAATATTGTTTTGATCACGTTCATCTGCAGCTTTAATTATAGTTACTGTGATACTTCCTTCTAGATTGTGAGTTCGTTTTGCATGATCTAAAATAGAATTTGATGTCTGTGCGCCGTTTACGATTTGAGGTGCATGTAGCATCAGTGTGCCATCCTCAAGTTCTTCAAAGTCGCTTACAACAATGGTTATGCCATTGTTGTAATAGAAGAATTTGTCAGGAGATTCTTGAAGAGTTTCTCGTATGCCCTTGTTTACGGTGGTTTTAAACTGCATCCATTGTCTAATGTTTGATTCAAAGACATAGTCTCGATTTTTTGTAACAAAGTTTGTTAGCTCTCTTAACTTTAAAATGCCAAGTATTGTACTGTGGTACTTTAGTTTACTTTCTAATTTGATAGTTGCTTTTTTTCCAGCTGCCGGTTTTTTTATTCTATCCCATAGCTTCTGTACTATAGAATCAATATCGCATATCTCAAAAGAATCACTGTTTGGATAGTCGACTTTTTGATCTGTTACGTATACGCATTCTATTTTTAGATTCTTTTCACGTATCTGAGTAACAAGATGCGCAAGTTCTGGACGCATCTTTGTAATA
Source organism: Nitrosopumilaceae archaeon (assembly GCA_035457865.1). Taxonomy (GTDB): domain Archaea; phylum Thermoproteota; class Nitrososphaeria; order Nitrososphaerales; family Nitrosopumilaceae; genus UBA8516. Next base: position 28,666 of record DATIAR010000068.1, on the reverse strand, counting down.
TCTTTGTTTTGCAAGTTTGTGACATCTTCTTTGAATTTAGCAATTGCTTCCATGGAATGAGATGTGCCATACTTTGATTGAAACAATCGAACTGTGCCTTCAGAGAAATCAACTGGAAGATATGCGTCTATTCCTAAATCGTTTGCACCATCTACTATTGCATCAGTAGCATCATCTTCTGTTGCTTCAAAAACTCTTGTTAGAACCCATTGTAAAAAATTATTCCCTTTTTCTACTTCACTCTGAGCATTTTCTGCATATTCTTTAATGCTATTACGTATGTTTTGTACGAATCCTTCAAGTGGTTGTCCATTAGTACCCTGCAAAATTGGACGAGCACCTGGAATATACTCTAATAGGCCATTACTTCTGTCTACCAAACTATGATGATAAGAAAATCCTGTATTTAGAAAGGATGGTTATTATGATATCATCATGACAAAGGTGAGGAAGGGATTCGAACCCCTATAGATTCGCTCTGCAGGCGAACGCATAGCCGCTCTGCCACCTCACCGCAGTCAAAAAAGCTCTTAATGAACAATTAAATCTTTTAGGTTAGAATTTTGCAAATGGTCTTGCAGCCAATCTGACATCTTCTGCTTTGATTGTCTTTCTTCCAGCATGAACAGACATATCTACTGCACTTTTGGCTATGGCAGTACCTATTTCTTCCAATATCCTCCTTAATTCATCTGCAGATTCATCACTCACTCTTTCTGCACCTGATTTTTTTAAAATACGATACATTGCAGAAAGACCGAATTCTGAGGCTGTCATGAAGTGGTTTTTCTTATCTGTGATAAAAGACTTCGAGTGGAAAAAAACCTACGCGTAAATCGATTTCTACAGACTATTTTAGGGAGAGAATGAAAAGACATGTTATGAGCTGGCTTACAGATGTGCATATCCATCTTTCTGATAAGGAGTTTTCAGAAGACATACAATTCATTATTACAAGTATGGAAAAGACGAAGATACGTGCATGCTGTGTATCGATGGATCTTCATACCTCAGAAAGAACTCTTGATCTTAGCAAAAAAACCAAACTTGTGTTACCATTTGTTGGCATTCATCCAGAAAAAGCTAATGATGATTTAGAACCTGTTATTGAATTGATAGAAAAAAACCCTAGTCAAATTACAGGAATTGGAGAAATCGGTCTTGACAAAACGTATGTTTCAAGTCAAGATGGTTTCAAAAGACAAGAAACGGTATTTCACAAAATGCTTTCAATTGCTGAAAAACTACATAAACCTGTTTCAATTCACTCACGTACTACACTAGATGAAATACTTTCTATTTTGCCTTCATATTCGATTCCTGGAGTGGTTTTACATTGGTTTGCTGGTAGTAAAAAACAACTAAAGACAGCAATGGAACTTGGATGTTATGCTTCTTATGGACCTGCTATGATTTATGCAAAAGATAAACAAGCTTTGCTTTCAGAAACAAACAGAGATAAAATACTTGTAGAAACAGACGGTCCTGTACGATTTTCACGATGTTTTGCAATGAAAACTGCTCAAATCACTTTTCTTCCAAGTGTTGTGTTTTGTGCATCCAAAGTCTTGAACAAAACATACGATGATCTTTCATATGAGATTGAACGAAATTCCAAGCACTATCTGGGTGTATAGATATAAAAAACCCCTACATCCAATCGAAGACGTGAACAGAATCAAACGAATTTCGACCGAAGTCATGGATTTACATAAATCTAGATTCGGAACTGATTTTGTACAAAACAAAAAGGCATTAGATGATGTAGCTATAGTCAGATCAAAAGGTCTCAAAAATGAAATTGCAGGTTACATAACTACATTCATCAAACGCGAAATTGAAGAACAAAAAGAAAAAGAGGCTCAGGCCATGCAAGAGACTCGATCTGTCAATGAAACAGAAGAACTACAAGAAGAAGAGATACTTAACTAAATTATTAGTTCTTAATCTAAACAAAATTCAATATAAGGCAAAAATCCATTTTAGGGTAAATGATAACAATAAATCTCCTTGGTGGAGCGAAAAAGTCTCTTTCTACAGACAAACTAAAATTTGAAAAAGATAATTCCACAATCTCTGAACTTTTAGATTTTCTTCAAACGCAAATACCAAAAAACACACATGCTTTAGACATCAAAAATATACTAGTTGCTGTTAATGGAGTTGATTCTTCAACTCTCGATGGTTTTGAAACAAAGATCAAAGATGGAGATACTGTAAGCATAATTCCTGTAATACATGGTGGCAGTCAAAGGATACGGTTTCAGATTTTTAATGATAACATAGAGCTTATAGGAATAAAACACGTTGATGATCCAATAGGTTTTCTTGATGATTTACGTAAAAAATATCCTGATCTAGTAATTCAGGGCATAAGATCGGGTTTTGTGCTTAGCCAAAATCATGCCAAAAAGATTATTGCGATATCCCTAGCAGCACAAAAAGATAGAATCATGCTCTCAAATAAAATTGAAACAGATATTTTGATGCGATTTGCATGTACGAAACAGATTAGTGAAGCAATAAAAAAAATTGGGCTAAAAAGAAGACAAGATTTTATCTTAATAGTGATTGGAAGAAAACAATCACTTAACAAATTGTTTTATGAGATAAGAACTCATTTGAAACCAAATTTGATTTCGATAAAAAACTCCATCTTTCTAAAAAAAGAATTTAAAATATCAAAAAAGCAATTAGAAGCTGTAGAATCAAATACGCCACTGGAAGATTTGCTTGTCGAAAAAGCAGTAATTCTATTCAGATAAACTGCGCTTTACTCTATTCGTACTCAGGACATCATCCTCTCTTAGGATTGCAATTCCTGTCCTCTTACCAAGTATTTCTATTAATATTACCCAATCAAATTTCTCAAGCGATACCTTATTCTGAATTTTGTCTGCAATTTCACTTATGATCTCCCGAGTAGGAATTTCGGAATGCCTTTTTTCTACTGTAATTCTATATGTATCGTGTATCTTCATTACATTAACATGATTGAGAACAGAATTTACAATGTCTTCTTTTTTTGTATACACTGTATCATGTAATGGTATGACTCTTAAGCAATATCTTATCAACCACGGTTCATCTAGTATTTTTTCTCGAATTTTTTTTACAACCAGAAATGGATCAAGTGATGTTGTAGCCGTAAGAATTCCAGAGAGATCAGAAATTTCTACTGTGGCATTAGAATCTCCAAACTCTTCTAGAATTTCTGATATCTCTTCAGCAGCTTCTGACTCAAGATGTCTGCTAGATGTTATAATCAGATTCAAAGTGAGTTGATAATCTCCTCTTTTGTTATCTTTCCTTGTCTTAATATCCTCAAAATTCCGTTTTTTACTTCAACAATAGTTGAACTTGTAGAATTTGAAATTGTACCACTATCCAAAAAAACATCATACCCAGAAAAATTTTCTTGAACCTTCCTTGAATCAGAAAAAGCTGGTTGTCCAGAAAAATTTGCACTAGTCCCAACAATAAGTTTGCACTCTTTTAAAAGAGCTAAAACACAAGGATGATTTGGTACACGAACAGCTACTTTATCATTCAAATTCATTGCTTTTTTAATTTCATTGTCCTTTAATTTCAAAACTAAAGTTACTTGGCCTGGCCAGAATTTGTCAGCTATCTTGTTTGAAATATCGTCAAAAACAGCTATTTTTGAGACTTCATCTTTAGAATATGCTAGTACTGGTAACTGCTTTGATTCTTTTCTCTTCTTTATTCGGAAAATCGCTTCTACCGCCTTTGCATTTCGTGGATCGCAACCAATACCATAAACAGTGTCTGTAGGAAACACTACCACACCACCATTTTTTATCGTAGTTGCAGCTAAATTGATCCCATTCTGATCGCAAGCAACTATCACAATTTTTCAAATAGTCATTAGTAAATTATGTTTTGTTATTGAAAATGATATAAGATTGATTGCTGTAGTATGTTGCATGGATATAGAAATTCAACAATGCCAATGCCCACCAGGATCTGAAACCTATGTAAATGAAGATGGTATGGACATCTGCGTTTCCTGTGGCGGTTGGGTAGCACCATCATAAGAGTTTGTTGAAAAGAATTACCGTGCACAACAGCGGTACTGTGAAGATTATTTGAAATAGTGTTAGGAAAGAGTATGTAGACATTCTTTCAAATAAATGATAGAAAATTCTGAATCATAACTAAATCTTTAATAGCAAATGGGCTTTTCATACAGCCGATGTCAGACGAATCAGAAAATGGTTTTGAGGATGATTTTGACGACGAAGTGGAAGATGAAGAAGATGAAGAGACCGAAGACGATTAATACTAAATTCTCAGACCAAAGTTGTCTGCAAATTCTCTAAATCCACGGTAAGCCTGTAAAAATTCTCTTCCTCTATCACTTATCTTATACTTGCATGCTCTATCCGAACTTCGCTGTTCTAGTAAACCTTGTTGCACTAGCATCTCTAATATTTTAGAGAGTCTTACATGAGATACATTTGCCTTGCGGATTAGATAAGTGACACTTGCTCCCGACTCATCTGGAGCTTCATCTCTAGTAGTAGCTAGTATGTCTCCTATGATACTCATATGAGTCCTATATACTGCCGCCAAATTTCATCCCCGTGAGTGGCATTTTAGAAACTGGAACAAATAGGGCACCCAAGCCCGCTATCTTGGTAGATATTGAGACATAGTAAAGAACCGATTGCGGAAACACAACTGAATACCATCCTAGAAATTCGCCTAAAGCAAGAAGGCCAAGCCCTGAGGCAACAAAAACCGTACTGCTTTTCTTATTCTCCATATATGATAGAATTGTCTCTATTGTCCCATATATCAATAGGATAAAAGAAATTGACCTTATAATATGCTCAATTGAATTTCCTGGGATAACAAAAAGAGGCACTGCTATGGATCTGAAGTATCTTGTTTTTGGGAAAAATGCCTTGATGCTGTGAGAAAAAGCTATGAAAAAATATCCCACTGTCTGAATGCCTATACCTAAGGTCTGAATCCATGGTTCTATGTCGCCAGATTTGATAACAAGAGATTCAGTCAAAAATCCTGCCCCTACTACACCAAAGCCTATGCTTATTGACAGAAAGGCAATCGTCAATCTGAAAAGAGTAGGACTACCTGTATTCTTAAATCCAGTATAAGATAAAATACCGATGACAACTCCTACGAGAAAACCTATCAGATTCAAAACGATCTCAAATATGAATTGCAATAACCTCCGTCTCTTTAGAAATTAATTAAATCTTACAGGTAATTTTTTTCTACCAATCGTCAAGAGTTCCAGCCTTTGTGCCCTCTGTGCTACCAACATAATCTCCTAAAATGTCAGAATATGTAGAGTCTTTGTACGCAATGATTTTCACATACTCACCATATGTTATATCAAGGGAACAAGGATCGCATCTTACAAAAGAAAAATCATCAGCAAGATGTGCTATGCCATCACATTTTGGGCACTTTATCTTCATGGGTTTCTTACGTCTTGCACTGTAATATTCTTTCTTAAAAAAGATTAAATGACTATATACTTAATTGGGTTTATTATGACAAGAACATGTACAAAGTGTAAAAAAGAGATTCCAGATAATGAGAATCTTGATCCCGTTGCAGCGAATTATCCATGTTGTAATACGTGTTGGAACGAATGGAAAACCTATAGGGTTATGGTTATGAATGAGATGAAACTTGACATGTCACTTGCAGACCATAGGAAAGTTCTCAAAAAATACGAGAAAGTCTTTGTGGGTATTATGACTCCTGACGGAAATGTAGTCAATTATGCTGATGAAAATCAGAGAAAGCCTGAAAAACCGCTTTAATTTCCAAATTCTCTTTTAGCTCTATCTGGTATTATTAGATATAACATTCTCTTACTATTTTCATCTAATGATGATAATATTTTTTTAACAGAATTGGAAATTATGTTTTTTTGTTCTTGGCTTAATGAGAAATAAATTTCTAAAACTCCATCCAGATTAAACAAAATAAGTTTCTGTGGATCGGATATGATCGCTGTAACATAACTTGAAAACATCGAGGTTCTTTGTTCTTCGGAAAGACTGCTTAGAATTTCAAGCCATGTCTTGAATAACTTTGCAAAATTATCAAACGGTATAGTAGGTCCGGCAGCTAGTGCATTATTGATCACTTCATCTTTGTCTGGTACAGACATTGAAAAAAATTCCATCAATCTTTTTTTCAAAATAGGCTTTCTTAGAAAATCTGGAAGGCTTGCAAGGGAGACTATTATGTTTCCAGCATAATTTGGTTCTGACATAAGCTTGGCACTTACTTTCTTTGTTAAAATTGTATTGTTACAATTTGGCTTAAATATACGCCGCTGTGAGTTCTTGTATGCCATCCATGGTTGTTGTTGGAGGATTCTTTGGTGACGAAGGAAAAGGAAAAATAATTTCATATCTTGCAATTAAAGACAATCCAACAATAGCCGTACGCGGTGGTGCAGGTCCAAACGCAGGGCATACCATAGAATACGAAAATAAAAAATACAAAGTTAGAATGCTTCCAAGTGCCTTTTTGAATAAAAATGTACGACTTTTAATTGGACCTGGAGTTGTAGTAAGTCCTGAAGTCCTTTTAAAGGAAATTGAGGAATTTGGTGTATCTGATAGGGCGTTTGTTGATTTCAATTGTGGGATAATAGAAGAATCTCACAGAAAAGCTGACTCTCAGGGCAGACTGAAAGATTCTCTTGGTACTACTGGTTCTGGCACAGGTCCTGCAAATGCGGACAGAGCAATGAGGACACTAAAGCTTGCAAAAGACATTGATTCACTTGCACTTTATCTTGAAGATGTTCCAAACTCAGTTAATTTTGCATTAGAAAGAAAGGAGAATGTTTTGGTTGAAGGAACACAAGGAACTTTTCTTTCTTTATGGCATGGTACATATCCATACGTAACATCAAAGGATGTTACTGCATCGGGAATATGTTCTGATATTGGACTAGGACCAAAAAATGTAACAGACGTATTGGTAGTTTTCAAATCTTATGTGACTCGAGTAGGGACAGGTCCTCTTAAAAATGAACTTTCTTTAGAAGACACCAAAACAAAAGGATGGCAAGAAGTGGGAACAGTGACAGGACGTGCAAGAAGAGCCGCGGAATTCGATTTTGATCTTGCAAAACGAGCAATTATGTTAAACAGTGCAACACAGATAGCTATTACAAAACTTGATGTTCTTTATCCAGAATGTTCCCACATGAACTCATTTGTAGATCTAAGCTCGCCTGCAAAACACTTTATCAAAACAATAGAAGATCAACTCAAAGTACCTGTAACAATAATTGGTACTGGTCCTGACGTAAATGATATAATTGACAGACGATAAGATCAAAAATGAGGCGACTACCTTTTAATGGGGTATTTTTCGCAAGAAGATCGTGGCAAAACTACCTCATTATGTTGAAGTAACAGATAGAATTGAATTCTCAAGATTAGTATGTGCTTTAGAAAGGGTTCCGCGTACATCCTTTTCATTTGAACATGAAGGTAATCCTGTGCTTGCCGTACAGATGGATCTTATTAAAGAAAGGCCTGTAATCTATTTCGCACACGAAGGAAAAAGCGGTCACTATATTTCATATGGCTTTAAGGCTGGAAAGGAAGACTCTGATATAATAAATACTATAACAAATCCTACCTATCTATATTCACCAATTGTTAGAGTAAAAACGCTCCCGCCATCACTCAAACAAGAAACAAAAACCGACGATCTGAATTATTACGAACCACTTGAACTAGAAGATCTCGAAAGTTTAGTAAAACTAAGCTATGGATTTGAAGAAGCACCTTTTCCACTTTTCGCTTTCCCAAATGGTGACAAATGGATGGTTGGAGTCTTTATGAATTTTAACGAATCAGACGAAGTTTCATACTTCTGTCATGTGATTCTTGACAAAGAACCACCAAATCCTTTTCTGAAGTATTCTAGTCAGAATGGAGTAGACCCATCATTTACTCCATCTGTAAGTGAACATGGGTATTCTTACCTTAAGGTAATAAAGCTAAAAGATAAGCATCCACTAGTCAAGCTATGAATTTTAGAAATAGAATAAAAAAATCATCTTCTGGTAAAAGTAAGATAATACTTGCAAATGATCTTGAGCACAAATCTATAGAAAAACTTGAAAGCGTTACAATAAAAAATATCAAAATACTAAATGAGTCTCTGTGTGCAATTAAACTTAATTTTCATCTAATCCTACCACTTGGAATCAAGAATATCAAAAAAATAAACAAAGTTGCACATGATGTGGGATTACAGACAATTGCAGACATTAAACTAAATGATATTGGAAACACAAACATGATCGCTGCACGAAGGTTATGGGAATCAGGCTTTGATGCTATAATTGTAAATCCAATAATGGGACCTGAAAATCTTAAGACTTTGGTTACAACTGCTCACAAAAGCAATAATGGGATCATTTCTCTTGTTCACATGAGTCATCCTGGAGCAAAACTAGGCTATGGTCTTTCAATAAAACATTCTGAAAGTAAGAAACTATCAAAACTTCACGAATTATTTCTTGAATGGTCTCTTTCTTTGAAAACTGATGGTATTGTTGTGGGTGCTACAGTTCCAGAAATCATAAGAACATGCCACGAAAAAACAAAAGGTAAATGTGAGATTTATTCTCCAGGTGTAGGCACACAAGGTGGGGATCCAAAAAAGGCTCTTGCCTCTGGTGCAAATTATCTTATTGTAGGTAGAACTATTTTCAATGCAAAGGATCCAGTAAAAGAAGCTAAAAAACTACAAGAGCTAAGTATTGAATCCTAGTTTTTTAATTTTATTCAATATATTTTTTGCATTCTTGTAGGTTAATTTCTTTAAAGCCTCATCAAAACTAAGCCATACATATCCTAGATGCTCATAAGAAATTTTTACATCAGTAGTTTTTGTTTTTGCCAAGAAAAAAATAACTTCTTTATGAATCAAATTCCCATCACGTTGATAGTGATATTCTATTTTATCTTCAAACCCATCAATAAATTCAACATCTGTGATCCCAGTCTCTTCCCTAATTTCTCGTACTACTGTTTGGTGAGGAGTCTCTTTGTCTTCTATATTGCCCTTGACAAAATCCCAATGTCCAGAAGGATAATTTAGAAGAAGAAAAACTTTTCCAGAATCAGTTTCATTAAATAATACTGCCCCAGCAGATCTTTCTTCGATCATTATTTAGAAAAAACTATTCTACTAAGTATTCGTTTCTCTTACTTGCCAAGCCTTCTGGTTCTTTTCTGAAATGTTCTAATGGCACGCATGAGATCTATTTTTCTAAATTCTGGCCAAAACACATCCATAAATACAAGCTCACTATATGCACTCTGCCAAATCAAGAAGCCACTTAGTCTTTTCTCACCGGACGTTCTCAATATCATATCTGGAGAGGATTGTGGTAAGTGCGAAGTATACAAAGATGATTCTATGACTTCCTTGTCTATCGAATCTATATCAAGGGAACCATCTTTAATCTTTGTTGCAATTTTCTTTACGGCATCAACTAACTCATTTTGTCCCCCATAGGCTATAGCTATATTCAGATAATGTGTATTGTAATCTTTTGTTGTATCTTCTAATTTTTTCAAGATCTCTTTAAGTGATTGAGGAAGAAGTTCGACGCGTCCAATTGCTTTTATTCGCATTCTATTTCTGTGTATTCTAGGATCTCTGTACAGCTTTTCCAATCTAGTCTTGATTAATTCATATAGATAATGAAGCTCATCATCATCACGAGCTAAATTTTCAGCTGAAAGAACGTAAAGTGTTATGATTTTTATTCCTAATTCTTCACACCAGTCAAGCAAGTTTTCAACAGCATCTGCACCTAGAAAATGACCATTTTCCTTTACAACAAGATTTCTTTTTGCCCATCGACGGTTTCCATCCAATATTATTGCAATATGATTTGGAAGGTGTCCATCTCTGATCTCTTTTTCAAGTTTGTTCGAATATATGCTATAAAGGCCGGAAAGATTCAATACTTTTTCTTTTATTCCGATAACACTTCACCGCCCTTTTTCTTTCTATATTTGCGGAAAAGCACGGTGGCGGATATGAGTATTGCGGCTAATCCAAGTAAGAATGGCGGAAGAAGGCTAAATGGACTCTCATCCTTTGTCATGATGTTTGTAAATTGGAATACGATAGGATAAAGCGACACTAGCACAATTATGCGAAGTACATCCGTTACGGATCTCAAACTTCCCTTAAACCAACTACTAAGTAGCGTTCCACCAAACATACATCCTATACCCATCCAAAGGAAAGGAAGAGCTCCTGAGATAAAGAGACCAATGATCAACTTGTTTGTTAGTATACTTAGTATGTCTGGTTGATCCTGAATGATGCTAGGATTTATTGCACTAATTCCATTTGGTATTGAAACTAACATCAAAAGAATGCCAGCAACCAATGTGAATATCCTAATGAAACCAGCCGGTGTTGGTTTTGTCCAATGCGACCATGTTCTGTCTACGTCAAAAGCTCTGATAAGAAATGCTCCTCCGAGTATACTTAATAAGATTGCAGAAATTTCTTTAGTAATTCCAAATAACGATGCAATTCCACCAATTACAAGTAAAATACCTGGGACACCAAGGAAAAACTTTGAATATCTTGTATCAAATACAATTGCACGCAAATACCTTCCCAGTACGGCATAAGAATATTCTACGCTTCTGCTTACACGCATTACAACCCTGCGAACTGAAACAATAGGTAAAACATTTTGAATTATTGGTATGACACTTTCATCATCTTCACCATCTGAAACTATGACAGCCCCACTTGCTACAAATTTTTCCATTACAGATCTTACTTGCAAAACTATTTTTTCATCAGCTTGAACTCCTTTATTTTCTGTTCCAGCTACAACAATCACTTCTACCTGGTATCCTTTGCTGACAAGATCCTCATACGTTTTTACTGCTGCAAAAATTGAATTAGAATCTGCATCTTCAGGATCTTCTAACGCAAGCCTTTGTGCAGCTTCTATACATGCATTTCTTCCAACAACAGGCGTTGAAACTCCTGCCTTTTTTCCAATATCATCATCTCTATCTACACAAATTACAAGTAGTCTACTTGTCTTAGTTTCAGTAATTCCTCTTTCTAACTTGTTTTCTTTGACTGACATTATTCTATTAGAAAAACTAACTACGTTCCTATTAATTAATTTACTAAGTTCTATAGTGAGCCTGTTCTTATCAAAAAATTTGACTTACAAATAATAATCGTAATCTTATGGTTTTGTCTCATCAGCTTTGAGAGCAAATGCCTCTGATTCTTTTTTCAGAACATCTAATCTCTCAAGGTTCTCTTTTATGTCGCTCAAGTTATCTCCCTTAATCTCGTTTGCCAAGACTATTGTTTCCATCAAGTAACTGTTGTAACTTTTGAGAGATTCACCGTAGTTTAGGTAGCTCTCATGCCATTCTTGTGGAGCTTTGCTTTCTATAAGTTCGATTATCAAAGCATTGATTTGTGAGATGGAAACTTCAGCTCTAATGATAAAGTTATCTGGAGTAACTTTTCCAGCAAGCATTTCTTGCAAATCTGTCTCAATTTCATCAGCTATTACCTTTTGTCTAGCCTGTATGCTCTCAAGATGATCTTTAAAATCGAAAACTACAAAGCTGGAATCTTCCATTTGTGGAATGAACCATGTGAAGAAACTTGCCCCTGTAATTGCAGCTAATATTGCTATTGTCACAACAATACCTCGTTTTTTTGCCAACTTCACTCAATCCCTGCGAGACGGTTAAAAGCATACTGAAAATCAATCAATTTTACATTTACTAGTTACAAATCAACTATTTTCTATTAGTTGGATCATTTACTCGTTAGAAATGTTAAAAAATTGTAATATTTTATAAAATTTATGCATGTGTTGAACATAACATAAATTATAAAATTCAACACGCCTCCAGCGTGTAGTGAAATAATTTTTACATTTCCTTCCTAAATACAACTTCATTCGTAAAAGTATGAAATGACACAAGCGTACTGTGTAAAATGCAGGAAGAAAGTCGATATTTCAAATCCAAAAGAAGTTAAACTAAAGAACGGACGACCTGCAGTAAAGGGCACATGCCCAAAGTGTGGCACTAACGTCTTCCGAATAGGAAAGCCTTAGAGGACCACTCTCTTCTTTTTTAATTAAATCCATATAGGGTACATCCAAGAAATTCTATTGTTGGTAAAGACAGAATACGAGAAACTCTTAAAGAAAATTCAAGACAAGATTTCAGAAAATAAAAGTTCAGGTTCTAGGTTTGAACTTCCATCTGTAGATATTATGTGGCAAGGAAATAGAACATTCTTCCGTAATTTTGCCGAATTTCCAAAGATCCTGCGAAGAGATCCGGATAAGGTTCTTCAATATTTATCAAAGGAATTTGCTGCTCCTGCTCAGTTGGCAGGTGATAAGGCTGTCTTCGTAGGAAAAAGAGATCCTCATGATTTTATAGCACTTCTGAACAGATACGTAAAAGAATATTTGGAATGCCCCGCATGTAAAAGTCCTGATACTAGGGTCGAAAAGTCAAACAGGTTCACGTTCCTTGTTTGTGAAGCATGTGGAGCAAAATCCTCACTCAAAGGCACATATGCATAAATGTCATTTGCAGTTAAAACAATAACCTACCAACAAAATCTGATGCTAAATATCTGCGATGCCGACCTTGTAGGTAGAATCATTAAAAAGGAAGATTTTTCATTGAATATAAGTAAAAGTTATTTTGCTGATCGTTTTGTTGAAAAAACTGAAGCAGAAGAACTTTTGAAAAAATATGCTATCATAAACTTGGTTGGAAAAGAAACAATTTCATTATCAATAAATCTCGGAATAGGATCATTAAAAGGTGTTAAAGAAATAGATGGCGTTCCATTTCTTTTGGTTTTCAAATTCTGAAACAGCACAATTATATGTGTTCAGACAGAAATGATTTTTGATCAATGTGGGAAAGCGAAAAGTTCTAAACGAAAGTGAACTAAAAGAAATGAAACTACCAGAGGAGGGAGAACTTCTGGGTAGGGTTATAAAACTTTTAGGCAGTGATCATATTTTGGTAAAATGTACTGATGACAAAACTCGTATGGGAAGAATACGAGGAAAACTAAAACGAAAAATCTGGATCCGTGATAATGACATAGTTACACTTGCACCATGGGATTTCAAATCCGATGAGCGAGGGGATATTACTTGGAGATATACCTTATCACAAGTTGACTGGTTAAAAAATAACGGACATCTCCCAAAAGACTTTTGATTTGCCCGCAAGCGATTTTACTTAGTAGATTTAATCTTAAATGTTGTCTGACGAACTTGGAAAAAAATTAGCAGGACGAATAGATCGTGATCTACTTGCAAAAGAAAGGCAAGGAAGATCAGAAAAAAGCATATTTGATAAAAGCAAAGTCATGGATGACGTCCTAGACAAAACCACGATAATGACTCTATCCCAGTTAATAAATTCAGGCATTATATCATACGTTAATGGAATAGTTGGTTCTGGTAAGGAATCCAAGATGTACTGGGCTGTGGATCCTGATGGAAATGATGTTGCTCTTAAGATATACCTAGTAACAGCCTCAACTTTCAAAAAAAGACTCCCCTACCTTGTAGACGATCCACGATTTTCTCGAATAAAAAAGGGTACAAGAAACATGGTGGAGCTTTGGGCACAAAAAGAATTCAGAAATCTGACACAATGTGTTAAAAGTGGTATTCCGGTAATAAAACCAATTCATGTTCTAAAAAACGTCTTGATTCTCGAATTTGTAGGAAAAGACGGTACTCCAGCAAAAACCCTTGTAGAAACAGAAATTGATGAAAATGACTATAAAGATGCAATTTCAATCATTTCACAGCTTTATAAAAAAGCTAAACTTGTACACGCTGATTTTTCAGAATACAATATTTTTAAAACAGAAAATGGCTTGATTCTTTTTGATCTAGGATCAGCTGTTGACATAAGACACAAAAATGCAAAAGAATTTCTTGAAAGAGATATTAAGAATATATCCAGATTCTTTGTTAGAAGAGGCTTGACTGTGGAAAACCCATCTGATATATTTGCGAGGATAACACAATGAGTTTTGAAAAATCTGTCTTAATACCGCTTGATAGAATTGGTGCACTTATTGGTAAAGCTGGTAAAGTCAAATCAAAAATTGAAAAAATATGTTCTGTAAAAATGACAGTAAGCAGCGAAACAGGAGAAATAATGATAAGTGGTATTGGAAAAGTAGAAGAGATGTTGCCATTCAAGGCAGTTGAAGTTGTAATGGCAATAGGTCGAGGATTTTCTCCTGAAAAAGCAATGAGACTATTACAAGGAGAAAATGCATTACATGTAATAGATTTACGAGAATTTGCTGGTAAATCTTCATCTAATATTGAAAGGATAAAAGGAAGAATAATCGGAGAAGGTGGTAGAGTGAGACAAAATATCGAGGATCTTAGCGGTGCTAATATCTCAGTTTACGGCCGCACTGTGGCAATAATTGGTGAAGGAAATCAACTAAAAAATGCTGTAGATGCAATCTCTGCACTCTCTAGTGGAAGCATGCATGGCGCAGTCTACAATGATCTACAGGAGGCAAGACGTAGAGAAAAACTAGAAAGAATGCAATTATGGGAAAATGGAAATGTCTTCGATTAAAGAAACTTTTAGTCAGATCTCCCCAAGCGAGTTCTTTTATAGAAACAGAGATCTTGCAGGATTTAGTAATCCTACAAGATCACTTTACACTTCAGTTCGTGAATTTGTTGAAAATGCCCTTGATGCATGTGATCAAAAAGGCATCCTGCCAGATGTTCATCTTTCAATAAAGGCAGTAGACATGGAACAACCAGATCCAAAATCATACATTCTTTCAGTAAAAGACAATGGTCCTGGGATTGAACCAAAACATGTACCACTTGCATTTGGAACTGTTCTTTATGGTTCAAAGTTTGGATTAAAACAAGCTAGAGGCATGTTTGGACTTGGTGCAACAATGGCTATACTTTATGGTCAAATCACGACAAACAAACCAGTCACAGTAAAAAGTTGTGCAGATGGAAAAACACAAGATGAATTTGTAATGTTACTTGACATTCAAAAGAATAAGCCAATCATACAAAAACACACAACAAAAGAAGCTTCAAAGACTGGACTTTCGGTTAGTATTATTTTAGAAGGAGATTATTCAAAAGCTGGAACAAAAATTCGTGATTATGTAGCACAAACATCTCTGATTACTCCATATGCATCTATAACATTTGAAGAACCAAGTGGCGAAAAATTCCATTATCCAAGAATTGTAAAAGAAATGCCCACTCCACCAACCATTATCAAACCACATCCACATGGAATTGATGTTGAGACGATTAGAAGAATGATGATTGATACACATTACCAGATTCCAGTAGTTGACAACAAAATGATAGCCAAAGTTAGAAGTGAGCTAGGGTTACAGAAAAAGAATCCAAATTCTAAGACAATTTTAGAAAAAGCACAAAAGAAATGGTCTGGACTTTCTAGACCAGTCAGAGTTGTTATTGCAATGATATCTTTTCTTGACATGGATTTCGAAAAACTAAGCAAGATTCGTATTGATGATCTTGATGTTCCAAATAAAAAACTCACATACTGGGATTTCGGGGACTCTCAATCACACATAATAGAACTTGATCCAGAAACTCCATACTACAAACAGCTTGCAAACACTGTAGCTGGCGATACACTACATAGTTTTCTAACAAAACGATTCCAAAGGGTAGGTCCCACAACTGCAGATAAATTTGCTGAATTTGCCAAGTTCAAACCAGAAAAAAGAATTGGTAGTATGACAAACGAAGACCTGGTTAAATTAGCTGACTCGCTCCAAAAATTTGAAGAATTTCTGTCTCCGGATCCAAGTTGTCTTGCTCCACTGGGAGAAGAACCATTGTCAAAAGGAATAATGAAATTCTTTAATCCAGAATTTGCTTCCGTTATACAACGAAGCGCATCTGCATATTCTGGATTTCCATTTATTGTTGAGATGGGAATAGCATATGGTGGAGATATTCCCCCAAAAGGACTTCAAGTCTATCGTTTTGCAAATCGAATTCCGCTTCTTTATGATGAAGGAAGTGATGTTGTCCTCAAAGTTGTAAACGAGGTAGATTGGAGTAGATACAAAGTTAAAGGTGATCCCCCACTCGTTATAGTCTCTCACATATGTTCTACTAGAATCCCATACAAGACTGTAGGAAAAGAAAACGTAGCAGACAGACCTGAGATTGAGCGCGAGCTTAAAAACGCATTACAATATTTGGCAAGAAAACTTGCAGTACACATGTCTCGACAAGGAATGGCTGATATGGCAAAAAAAAGAGCAAACCTATATTCAAAATACATTCCACTTATTGCTCAATTTGTTACAGAACTTTCTGGAAATAAAAAAGAGCCAAATTATAAGCAACTAATAGTGAAGGGAAGTGAAATTGAAGAACAAATCTAAACAAGCAAAAACTGTGGAAGCAAAAAAACGAGAACTGCTTTCTATTTTAAAGAACCAGGGACTATCTATTTATAATGAACTTAATAATGGAAAATTTCCACAATTTTTAATTCCAAGCAGATCTGTTAGTAATATCGTTTATGATAAAAAGATTCGGCAGTACATCTTAGGAAAAGCAGCTGCAGTCCGAAGCGCACGAAACATGTCACAACTGCGTTCATTTACACAACTTGCGTGGTTAGCATTTTTTGTAAACCGACTTGTAAATGAAGGAAAAACCTCAACCCTTAGAGATATCTATTATTCATCGCAGGCATTTGCAATAGATTTTGAGGATCAACCAGAATCTGATAATATCATAGTTGATCTTGAAGCAATACTTACACGTGCGAGAGAAGATTTTCATGTATTTCCTGAAGAAAGAAGTAGTGTTTTTGGTAATCTAACAATTGAATATACTGTACCAGGATATGAGGGAAAAAGAATGAACCTGTCAGATCATCCTGATGGATACCTAATTGGTCCAAGCCTTAGTAGCGCAGAACTTGTAGACACCGATGCTGAACTTGTCATCGCAATTGAGAAGGGTGGTCTTTTTACAAGATTTGTTGAAGAAAAGGTTCATAAAAAATTCAAGGCAATTATAGTTGATACTGCAGGACAAGCTCCGCGTTCTACTAGATATTTACTCAAAAGACTTAGTACCGAATTGGGATTGCCCGTAGTCATTCTTGCAGATGGAGATGTGTATGGAGAACATATAGCCATGGTCATAAAGTCAGGTTCAGCAAATGCGGCTCACCTGCGTGAGCTTACAGTTCCTGATGCAAAGTGGCTTGGCGTATGGGCTACGGATATAGAAAAATACAAACTTCCCACAATACCTATGACCGAATCCGATATCAAAAGAATTTATGAATTACAAAGAGATCCTCGTTATCAAGAGGGTAACTGGAAAACGCAACTAGAAGTTTTCCTAAAACTAAAAAGAAAAGCAGAACTTGAAGCCTTTTCAAAATATGGCCTTACAAACATCACTGATAAGTATCTGCCAGAAAAACTAGAACTAGCAAAGAGTCTATAGTTTCTTTATTCTAAGTGTAAGAACACCGTTTCTATATTTGAAATCATGTATTCCCATGTCTGGGGTAACTTCTATTGGAATTTCTTTAGAGAATCTACCTGCTCCGCGTATGTATAAAATTCCATCAATTAGTCTGACACTTACAACATCTTCTGGTCCTGGTACCTCAGCAACAAAGACTATCTCATTTTCTCCTTTTATAAGATCATACACCCAATTCTTGGTATCGCTTTCTTTTGTGGTATACTGTGGTTGTGTACTTTTAGTCATGTTCTTTAAAACCCTCACCCAGTAGATCATTACAACTGCTGCGATCCCTATTAAAATAAAACTGACGTAACCTTGAGTAGCTCGTAATGACATTATGTAAACCACACCAAGGAATAACAACACCATCAGTGGTATGATAAAATCAAGCGATTTATCATTCGAATATCGTTTTTTGTAACTTGCCAAATTGAACTAATACCCAAGTCACTAAACCAAATATAAAGGATCTTTGATTTTTTGCAATGTCATATTTTTATAATCTCGTATAGATCCAGTCAACAATTGGATAAAGACGATCTGCCCAAAAGAACCTCAAGAAAAGAATTATTCGCAAAAGGAAGCATAATTGCTCTTATCATTAGCATTCCATCGCTTGCAGGGTTTTTTGTATCTTGGACTTTACTCGGTAATCTGATAGAAGCTGCGATAATTGGCCTTGTTGTACATTTCATTGCTATGGGATTTGCACTAAAAATTACAAAAAAAATCCTAGGTAAAAGATACTGACAAATTTCCTTATACTTCACCTTTAATTATGACAAGATTTTTCTTTTGCGTTATGAGTGTGAATATAGATACTGTTGAGGAAAAACTCATTTCAGAAGTAAGGCTAAGTCCACTTCAAGCCAAAGTCTTTATCTTGATAATAAAAAAAGGAAAAATGACTGTAGAAGCAATTGCAAAAAATTTAGACATATCAACTGAGGAAGCACTAGAGACTGCAAAAAAATTAATTGATCTAGGAGGATTCATAGATATAACAAAGACAGAATTTGAATCAACTCATCCTAGATTTGCTGTTGTAAATATGTATAGGAGAATGTGTCAAAGAGAAAATATTCCATTTAAAAAAAATCTTCTTGTGGATAATATTTCTATTATTTTAGAAAAACCATATGATGATGCAAGAACTAAATAGAAGCATATGCGGTGAAGATTAATGATGGTAGATCAAAATTCATGTGATCATCAGATAGTCTACTATGGAGTAACTAACATAAATTATGAAAAAAGAACTATTGGATCAGTAGACATTTGGCGTTGTGTAAAATGCAAAGTGCATTTCTGTGAAGAAAAACAACTTGGAATTGACACTCTTGTGGATGAAGTAGGCATGCCCAAAATTAGCTCAGATCAAAAATGGTCTGTTATCGTATGTAATTTAAAAAAACACAAAGAGAAGTGGAAGCTCTACAAAATAAAAAAAGATGATGAAATCCAACATGAATGTATTGATGAAAAAGTTATCAAACTAATGATAAAAGACTTTAAAGTACAAGACGAAAAACACTGGAACTTTCTTATAGAAAATTTTGTAAACAAAGTAGTGGAAATCTAGGATATCTTATGGAACTAGAGGTTCACGTTAAAAATGTTCATGGAAGTCAAATAGCTGCTAAGATTACTGGAATTTTCGTAATTGATGGACACAGTTTTAGATTTAATGCTATAGCATTTGGGAGAATAGGAGGTCATAACATTGGAGCAAAAATCTCAAAATCTACTCAGAAAGACCTTGTTCAAATGGGATATAATGTTGATGAAGTGATAGATATGTTGCAACAAAAACTTGTTCGTGGCGACATTACCATCCCAGAGGGAATATCAAAAGATTCTTTTGCAGACAGCTAGAATTGAGCTTCTGTTAATGCCTTTTCACAAGAACATCTTCTTTGTGATGGAATAAAATCTGGAAGCAATGTGAGAATTTTTCTTGTAGTTTCAACATTTTTTGTCAATGTTTCAATGACCTCTTTTGCTGTTACAGGTTTTTCTGCCCAAACGTCATAGTCTGTAACAGTAGAAATTGAAAGATAACAAATCTGTGCTTCTCTTGCAAGCTGACATTCTGGTACTAAAGTCATACCAATTATATCTGCACCTATGATGTTTTTATAGAATTTTGATTCTGCTCTTGTTGAAAATCTGGGCCCTTCTATGCAAACATACGTACAATCTTTGTGTATTTTCAGACGAAGATTATCCGCCACCTTTATTGTTGCACTCTGAAGTTCTGGACAAAAAGGATCTGCAACAGAAATATGAATCACTTTCTCTTCTTCAAAAAAAGATGTCTTTCTTGATTTGGTGAAATCAATAAATTGTGAAGGTAACACCAAGTCACCTGGTTTGAGTTTTTCTTGTAAACTTCCAACAGCGGAAGGTGCAATTATTCTTTTTATGCCCATCTCTTTGAAGGCCCAAATATTTGCTCTAAAATTTATTAAATGAGGTGGAATTGTATGCTTTCTACCATGTCGTGGCATAAATGCAACTTTTTTTCCTTTGAAAATTCCAACCGTAATAGAGTCAGACGTTTTTCCAAAAGGTGTGTCTACAATAATTTCCTTAGCTTCACTGAGCAATCCAGAATCGTAGATCCCAGTTCCACCAAAGATGCCTATCTCAGCTTGTTCCATCAATACTTCACCAACGACTCGTATCTGTAATTCTTAATTAATTCCGAACCTTTTAGATCAGACAATTCTACGATGAACGCAAAACCAGTTACCTTGCCATCTATTTTTTCAACTAAATTTGCTGCAGCTTTTGCTGTTCCCCCAGTAGCTAATAAATCGTCACAAATGAGTACCTTCTGACCACTTTTTACTGCGTTACTTTGTATTTCCATTGTTGCACTACCATATTCAATACTATAAGACAATTTTTCTGTCTTACCTGGTAATTTTCCCTGTTTACGTATCATGATCATGCCTTTCTTGTATTTTAGGGCTAAAGCACAAGCAAGAGGAAAACCTCTTGATTCTATTCCTGCAATTAAGTCTACATCATCTGTATGATAGCGTCTAGCAAACTCATCAACAATAAAAGAGATTACATCAGGGTCTTTTAGAAGAGGACTGATGTCTCTGAATAAAATTCCTTTTTTTGGAAAATCGGGAAACTCTGTAATCTTTTCTTTGAGATTCACATAAGCTAGGCAAAATGTGCATGTAAAAAGTATTTCTAATCGAATATGTGTTCTACTATCAAGGGTTGAAATCTGCATTAATTCTAATGATTGTATTTTCGGCATCAAGTATGTTATATGCATCAGGAGAACCTTCCATGAAAGATCAAGATCTTTTAGTTGAAAAATTTGTTTCAGATATTTGTTGCAGACCAACTACTATGGCCTTTGTTGACGATGACATATTGATTTTAGAACAGGAAAATGGAAAGGTTCGTCTTGTCAGAAACGGAGTAATCAAAGCAGAACCAATCATTGACCTAAACGTGAGGGGTATTGCAGAGCAAGGTTTGCTTGGGATTACAACTGTAGGTCACACAGTCTATCTGTATTTTACAGAATCAACACATGATGGTGGGGAAGCTATAGCAAATCGTATATATCGATATGATTGGACCGGAGAAGAATTGACAAATCAAACCTTGGTCAAGGAACTTCCAGGAAAACAATTTTACCATAACGGTGGTGCTATGGTGACTGGTCTGGATGGTACTGTCTATGCAGTTATTGGAGATCAGGGAACGTACGGAGTTTTGCAAAACCATGAGTTTGGTGGAAAAAATGACACCAGTGTAATTTTACGCGTTGATCCAGCAGGATCATACTATGCAATGGGAATAAGAAATAGTTTTGGCCTTGCAATAGATCCTGTCACTGGAAATCTCTGGGATACGGAAAACGGCGATGATGATTTTGATGAAATCAATTTTGTACCACCAAACTTTAACAGCGGGTGGGATGTTATCATGGGACCTGCTACTGAAACTGAACTTTCTAGATTGCCAGGATACGATGTATATGTGTACAGCGATCCTGAGTTTAGCTGGCAGAAGCCAGTTGTCCCAACCGCAATCTCCTTTGTTGATTCCAAGCCACTTCAAAAGTACAAAAACAGTGTCTTTGTAGGCGATTGCATCGATGGAAATCTCTACGAGTTTGAACTAAATCAAGATAGGACAGGGTTTGTCTTCAACAATCCGGCACTAGCAGATAATGTAGCAAATACAGGCGAATCATTAGAAGAGATTACATTTGGAACTGGCTTTGATTGCATCACGGATATAGAGGTTGGACCTGACGGGTTCATGTACATAGTATCACGCGCTCATGATTCAATCTACAGAATAATGCCTAAAAACATGATGATAAAAACGGATACAGAGATTGGCTATATTCCACCACCGATCTTTTCTATTGAATATGCCGTTTATGCCATAATTATTGTATTGATTATTGCAGGCATTGTTATCTATCTTGCAAAAACTAAACGAAAAAGAAAAGTAGATTTAACGTAAATTATTATTTTTCCATTCCTTTCCAGACTCGGGTTATCTGGGAAAATTCGTTTAATGGAACTATCTTTAATGTGTTAAACTTTGATAACCCTACTTCTATTACCATTTTTTCTACGTCATGTGCGTCTTGCCCATCTAAAATTATCACAAATTGATGTTCGAGAACTGATGCATAAAAACCACGTATTTCTTTTATTCTGTATTTTTTCTTCACATGATTCATCTTTTCAAGGATCTTCATTGCTACTAATCTATTTGCATGATTGTTAAGTGGACACGATTCTGGACTATGAATTGAAAAAACTCCAAACAATGCCATATCTTCACCACTTTATTTCTATATTAAAACCATTGTTCATCCTTTGGCATTTTAAACCATCTAGCTTCAGTTATATAATCTGGTTTGGAATTTCAACATGCAGAGGTACCGAAGCCCGGCCAACCGAGAAGGACTCAAGATCTTGGCAATGGGATATCCTTTCCCTTAGGGGTTCGAGGGTTCAAATCCCTCCCTCTGCATTTTGTATAATTTTTTCTGTCGTCTTAATCTCTGTTTACGATTTGGTTCATCAAAACCTCGATGATTTTCTCCCATGATCTATTTTGTTTGTTAATATTTTCATCTTTAAAGATTTTAAAATCAGACAAGACAAAAATTTTGTTTTAAGCTTTAATCGTCTGAACTTCTCGTACAGAATGACGTGATAAATCCTCGTGAAGCAATGCGTGGGATTCTTCTGTAAAGAGCAGATTGCATCTATAACATTTCCACGCTTTTGTACTCACATTAAACTATGAGTGATTTTTGCTTATAAATATATTGGACTTTTTGTCCATTTTCTTGGATAATAGCGATCAGATCAGAATAACTTTGGAATATTTTAGGGAAATTCATTGCATTTTCTGTATTTTATAATGCTGGCTAACAATTACTAGAACCAATTAAAATATGTGACAAGTCTAAAAAATCATGGAAGAAATTTTTGAAATATTTAGTAAACTGTCCTATCTTGGAATTTTCTTCTTACTGATAGCAATGAATGCCTCACCAATTTTGATGCCACCTACATGGATTGTTCTGTCTTCATTTTATGCAATAGATCCGGCACTAAACATACTGACACTTTCAATTGTAGGAGCCACTGGTGCCTTGATTGGAAGAATAATTCTTATGTATATCAGCAGATTCGTTCGCAGGTTCATGGGAACAGAAAGAAAATCAAGTCTTGATACACTTGCAGATTTCATGAAGAAGAAAAAATATGGGTATTTTTCTGCATCATTTCTTTTTGCTATAACGCCACTACCAAGTAACTTGTTGTTTATGGCATACGGAATAATGCGAGCAAAAAACATATCTCTTTTTGCAGGGTTCTGGATAGGAAGAGCAATTGCGTATTATGTCATGATATCTATCAGTACTATGACACTAAAACCATTTTTAGAATTATTTGATGACAGCTTGATAGGAATCTTGATCACAGACATTAGCAGTATAGTTATGATTGTTGTATTTGCATGCATAAATTGGAATAAGTTAATAACTGAAAAGAAATTTGAATTTGTAAAACCAAAATTCTGGAGACTCTGAATTGAAATCAATTAAACTAAAAAATGAAGTGCAAAAAAGGTTAGCAAAAAATGATCCTGCGCATGACTTTGAACATATATTGCGTGTTTACAAAAATGCAGAAAAAATAGGAAAAAAAGAAAAAACCAACATGAGACTGGTGCGTGCATCTGTGCTTTTACATGACATTGTATCTTATCAGAAATCAGACAAACGGTCAAAAAACGCATCTACACAAAGTGCACTACAAGCTGCGAAGATACTCAAGAAATATGGTTATCGCAGGCATGAAATAGGCATAATCACTCAAGCCATACGCGAACACAGCTTCTCAAAAGGAATGGTTCCAAGCACTTTGGAAGGCAAAATTCTTCAGGATGCAGATAGGCTTGATGCATTGGGAGCAATAGGTATAGCTAGGACTTTTGCAGTTGGGGGAGCAGAAAAAAGATCATTTTACAATAAAAATGACCCTTTTTGTCACAAAAGATCTCCAAATGATCAAAAATGGACATTAGATCATTTTTATAAAAAACTACTACTGTTAGAAAAAAAGATGAACACAAAAACTGCAAAAAAAGAAGCTAGACATAGAACAAACATGATGAAAAAATTTCTTAATAATCTGAAAAAAGAAATCTAACCATAATCCACGTATCTGTCAAATCGTTTTTCGACTTCAGGATTTTTTCCTTCAAGAATTTTTTCTATTTCCTTATTGTATCTTTTTTTTGTAAACAAAGCAATCTCTTGAAACTTATCTGATCTTGGAAAAGAATCCATCAAGTTTTCTAAAAATTTAACATACTCTACTACCTTATTTCTGTACTCTTCTCTCGTTGGTTTTTTTATTTTGTTTAGACGAAACCATGTTGTTGCCCAACTTGCTCCAATAACATGCGGTATCAAATCAAGGGCGCGTTCTATTTCAAAACGCTCGTCGTCTCTCATTTTACCCATTAAGCGCTTTTGCAGCGATCTTTGAAAGATATGTTACTATCATGTCTGCACCTGCCCGTTTGATTGCAGTCAAAATCTCCAGAGTAACTTCAGTCTCATTAATCCAACCTTGTTTTGCAGCAGCTTTTACCAAAGAATATTCTCCTGATACACTATATGCAGATACAGGTATGTTGAAGCTACTCTTTGTCTTTGCAATCAAATCAAGATAAGCAAGGGCTGGCTTTATCATTACAATGTCAACCCCTTCGGCAATGTCTGTTTCAACTTCTCTCATAGACTCTGTTGGATTTGTGTATGGTAACTGGTACGTTCTCCTATCACCAAACTGTGGAGCACAGTGTGCCATGTCCCTAAATGGAGAATACAGGTTAGATCGATGCTTTGCAGAATGTGACATGATAGCTACGTCAGTAAAACCTGCATCATCTAGACCATGTCTTATTGCCTTTACTTGACCGTCCATCATTGCAGAAGGTGAAACCACATCCACGCCAACTTGAGCCTGACTTGTTGCTATTTTTTTCAAAACTTCTAAACTCGAATCATTATCTATTGTATTTCCTCTAACAAGACCGCAATGTCCTGAAGTGGTGTATTGACAAAGACAGACATCTGCCATTATGGCAATTTGATTTCCAAGATTTTTTCTAATTTCAGAAATTGCTTTTTGAACAATTCCATTTTGGTCAAAAGCTGAGGATCCCTTATCGTCTTTTCTAGATGGTATTCCAAACACCATTATTGCTGGAATCTTCAAATCTGCAATGGCATTTACCTCATTTACTACATCTTTTAGCGGGAGTCTTTCTATGTCAGGCATAGAGTCTACTTGGACTCTGGATTTCAAATCTTCTTGAACAAAAATTGGACAAATCAGATCTTTTGGAGAAAGCCTAACTTCTTCTAAAAGTTCGCGGATTTTTTCATTTTTTCGTAATCTACGAAGCCTGACATTAGGAAAAGTCATACACAAAAAATACTATCTGAAAGCAATATAATCTGTTATCCTTTTGTGTTATAATCAAAAAGCTTTGTAACTGATTTGAGCAATTCAGAATCACCATGTTCTGATGCTCGTCTTAAATTGTTCATTGGAGTTGATATAATTCCTTCTACGATAGCTTGAGTTAGCTGTTCAATAATGCGTATCTTTTCTTCATCAGTTTCTCCAAGCATTTGTAATGCCTTTCTAAGCTCTTTGACTCTTACCGTATCGATATCTTTGAAAACGCCTTTTACTACAGGTTCTACCTCCAATCTTTTCATTACTGCTTGTACAATAGGTATCTCTTCATTAATTATTTTTTCCGCCGATGATACAACACCAAACCTATTCCTCATGTTTTTGTCTACCATCTCTGCTATTTGATCCAAATTGAACATCTTAATTCTACCCAAGGTGGCAACTCTTTCATCAACGGTTCTTGGGTTTGAAAGATCAAGAATCATCATTCCTGTCTTTTTTGATTCCATCGCATCCTTTACTCTTTCATATGTGACAAGAAAATATGGCGCAACAGTTGCAACAAACAAAACATCTACTTTTTTGAAATTGGCAAGTGCTGCTTCAAACTGAATTGGTTTTCCACCAACAGTTTCTGAAAATGCTTTTGATCTTTCAAAAGTCCTACTTGTTACCAAAAACTCCATCCCTCTTTTCTTAAGTGATTTTGCAACAAGACTTGCTGCTTCTCCTGTGCCTATTAACAAAATGTGTTTTGATTTTAAATCATCAATGTTTTCTTCTGCAAGTTTGACTGCAATAGAACCAATGGAAATGCTTCCGCGATTTATCCCGGTGGTATTTCTTATCCTACTGCCAACACGAATGGCCTTGTCAAAAAGTGTATTCAAGTTGTTTCCAGATGCCCTTGCCTCCCTAGCCATTGTTATAGAATCTTTTACCTGACCAAATATCTGTTCTTCACCAACAACTAGTGAATCAAGTCCAGCTGTTAACTTTAGGAGATGTTCATATGCTTCGGTTCCTTCGCTTACTTCAAGATTTTCGTTTAAAGTGTTTTCTTCAAGGCCTGAAATCGATGCCCATGTTCTTTTTATTCTTTCAATATCATGGGCATTTCCTGCACCAAAAATCTCAACTCTGTTACATGTCTGAAGAATTACACATTCTTGTAAACCTGAATGTTCCATAAATGAAGAATAAGCCGAGTCCAAGTCTTTGAATGTGAATCGTTCTAACATGTGGATTGGCGACTTACGAAAAGTAACCCTGGCATTTATGACATTAAGACTCATTTTGACTCTAACATCTCCATTACTCGCTTTTGTGCTTTTTTGAAATTTCCTTCTTTTATTAACTGTTTTACCTGGTTATCATTAATAATCCCATATAGGAATTTTTTTCGCTCAAGTGGTGTTGCTAGCTTGGTTTTGGCAGACGATCTGGCAAATTCCTGCAGTTTTATTTGGTAGATGTCTTCTTTTTTGATGATTTTTTTAAAGACCTTTTCTGCCTGCATTCTTATCTTTCTTGCCATCGCAGGACTCCTTCCACCAGTAGAAACTGCGATCTGCACCGTATCTTCTATGTTTATCACAGAAGGGTGGGAAAAATCGCTAACCGCTGGATCGTCTGCAGCATAAGCATAACAGCGCATCTTCTTTGCTCTTTCTACAATTTTTCGATTTAATTTTTTATCATCTGTTGCTGCCATGACAAGAATTGGTTTGTACTTTGTAAGAAAATCAGCATTTTCTAGTTTAATTTTTTTGTAAAGTATTTTTTTCTGCTTTACGTAATTTTCTATCTGCCTGTTTGTTTTATCACTAAATAGCAATATCTTGCAATCCTGCGTCAAAAGTGAATTTATCTTTTTGAGTCCCTCCTGTCCTCCGCCTACCACTATGACCAAATTTCCCTTAAGATTCAGATCTACTATCAATAACCTTGGCACCTTCTGAATGGTATTTATAGATTGCAAGAAACTCGGTACGTTTTTTAATTGCGTAAAGTTTTTCATTCTTAATGCCCCTAGACGCTCTTGACAAAGAAATTCTAAATGAGATACAATGGACATTTCCATTGGTTCGGCAACCTTATATGGAAATGGCAAAAAAGTTCAAAATCTCTGAAGACGAACTGATGCAAAGACTTGTTGCGTTAAAAAAATCTGGAGTCATAAGGCAACTAAGTGCAATTTTTGACACAAGAAAACTTGGTTACAAAAGCGCATTGATTGCAATGTCAATAGAGCCAGAAAAATTAGATTATGTAGCAAATCAAATAAACAAACACCCAGGGGTTAGCCATAATTATGAAAGAAATCATGACTACAATCTCTGGTTCACACTTGCAGTACCGCCAGAAAGTGATCTAAAGACTGAGGTAGACAAGTTATCGAAATTGTCTGGAATAATAAAAACAAGACTGCTTCCAACCATCAAACTTTTCAAGATAGGAGTAAAACTTGATATGGTTGAAGATAAAGCAGCAGAAGTGAAACCCACTGAAGAAAAGAAAAAAATTTCTGATGTAAAGTTTATTGCAACAGAAAAAGACAAAGAATACATACGAGAACTCCAAAAAGATTTAGAAATTATTAAAAGACCATTTTTGAAATCGGCACAAAAACTTGGAATAACAGAAGAACAACTCCTTGAGAAAGTAAGACACTACGAAGAAATAGGTGTCATGCGTAGATTTGCTGCAATTCTAAGACATAGAGATGCAGGATTTATTGCAAATGGCATGATTGTCTGGAATGTTCCTGTAGAGAAAATAGACGAAATTGGCTCAAAACTGGGGGCATTTCCACAGGTAAGTCATTGCTACCAAAGACCAGTGTACAAAGATTGGCCATACAACATCTTCTCAATGATCCACTGTAAATCCCAACAAGATGCAGAAAAGATGGCAAAAGAAATTCAGAAACAAATTGGCATAGATGACTATAGAATTCTGTTTAGTTCAAGAGAGTTCAAAAAGACTCGAGTAGAATATTTTGTAGAGCACGAATATA
>DATIAR010000067.1:0-5028 GCA_035457865.1 Nitrosopumilaceae archaeon | reverse complement strand
TTCTCATTTGCTTCATTATCTGACAAATGTTTTGCATAAATTTGTTGTAAATTATCAGTTGTGCCAACAAATCTTCTTGTATATCCACCGTCTGTTGTTTTTCGTCCCTGAATTTCATAAACACCTGCGCTTGAAGGAACCTTTGCTTTGTTTGTATTTTCATAACCGATTCTGCTTGACCATGTTATTTTGAAATTACAATTTAGCAATAAGACACAAGGCATGCCAAGGCAATAAAAGTGTAGCATTTAGAAGAAATTTTGTATTTTTTGTTCTAATTACCACAACTACAGTCATCAGAGACAAATTTTAGTTTGTTTTTTTCTTCGTATTTTGTTTGTTGATAATGTGCGATGTTCATTATACGATCTACAACTGATTTATCTTTCCACGAACCTTCTAGTGCAAACCAAGATTCTATCTCATAGACGTCGTATCGTCCGCCACCTTCAACTATGCTTTTGAAGGTATCTTTGATCATGTTCTCATCTACTTGTGAGAGGTTCTTTTTACTTGAAACCGATGTTGTGATTTCGTTTAATCTTATTATGACGTCATTTGCCAATGGCATGTCACGGATTCTATATTTATCATATAAGAAAGTTTCAGATTTATGTTCAATGTTAAGCAATACTGCAATAGGAAAGAATACAAAGCGAATCAAAAGAGAATGCATTCGTTGAATAAGATAGGAATTATTGGGACTGGAATGCTTGGAAGCGCTGTTGCAACCAGGCTTTTAAAATCAGGCTATCAGTTGACTGTCTATAACAGAACTAGAGAAAAAGCAGACCGTCTAAAAACTCTTGGAGCATCAGTAGTTGATTCTCCAAGAGATGTTGCCAAGTCTTCTGATCTAGTAATAACCATAGTCAAAGATGCCCAAGCCGTAGAAGCTGTTTCTTTTGGAAAAGATGGAATTGCAGATGGCAAACATGACGGACTGGTCGTAGCTGACATGAGTACGATAAACCCAGTTTCATCAAGAGAGATTGCAAAAAAATATGCAGAAAGTGGAATTCCCATGCTTGACACGCCAGTTATGGGAGGACCAACGCAGGCAGAAAACGGTGAGCTTGTTGTCATGGTTGGTGGAAACAAAACAGTTTATGAGAATCATAAAAAAATCTTTGATACCATTGGTAGCAAGACGTTTTACCTAGGAGAAAATGGTTCAGGTCATGCAATGAAACTGGCAATGAACTTGCAGATTTCGATGCTTGCATTGTCTTTGTCAGAAAGCATCACTTTGGTTAGAGGAGCAGGTCTTGAGCCAGAAATTTTCTTGGAAATTTTAAACTCTACATACTTCAAGACAGGGATGAGTGTAAACAAAGGTCCCAAGATGATAAAAGGAGATTTCAAACCAACCTTTACTCTTAAGATGATGAAAAAAGATCTTGATACAATAAACCAGGCTGCAGAAAAATTCAACCTGTCTTTACCAATGACAACACTTGCAAACAGGTTGTATCAAGATGCCATCGAAAACGGTTTTGGCGAGTTGGATTATACTGGGATACTTGAATTTGTTAAGAAGATAAGCAAGAAATGAAAACTATCTGAACTAGTATATATCGGCAACCGGTTTAGAAACAACATTGGTCTCAATAAATCCATTTCAAGTTCTTTTGTGGACTTTTAGACGCAATGAGCATGATGTGGTCAATCTCTACAACTCGCTGTCTCCTGTCATGCAGCTTGCAACTGGTGGCAACATGCTCAACTTTGGATTTTGGGATCAAACTACAAAGGATCCTATCGAAGCTCAGCACAAACTCTGTACAATAATTGGAAATCTAGCTGAACTAGATTCTGCAAAAACTCTGATAGACGTAGGCAGCGGTTTTTCTGCACCAGCCATACACTGGAAGTCAATCTACGATTTGTTGCACATTATATGTGTGAATATTAATTTTGGTCAGCTAAAGACACCGTATAAAAATAATGACGTATCATTTGTAAATTCTACTTCAACAACCTTACCACTTGCAAACAATTGCGCTGACAGAGTAATTGCGCTAGAATCCGCACAGCACTTCAAACCATTGACTGGTTTTATCAGAGAGTCAAGGCGAGTCCTAAACAAAGATGGGATTCTAGTCATGGCAATTCCTGTTACCACAGAAGAATCTCTTGTGTCATTTATGAAACTAGGAATTCTTTCTTTTACGTGGTCATCAGAACACTATACATTAGATAATATCAAATCTGAAATAAGAAGAGGTGGTTTTCACATTAGCGAATTTCAAAAGATAGGAAAAAGTGTGTACGAACCATTAACTGACTATTACATCCAAAATAGAGATTCATTGAGACATAAAATTTTAAAAGAATATCCATCATATCTTGAAAATATTCTTTTCAAATCATTACTAAAAATGAAAGATGCGTCACAAAAAGGAATCATAGATTATGCACTTATCAAATGCGTTTTGCCAAAGACATGATCGTTCTTTAATTATCATGATTGAAAATCACCATGCTTTGTTAAATATCTAAATCACGCACTCTATGTTGCCGGAAACGCGGGGTAATAACCCTAAAGCGTGACGTACATTGGTATGCAGCGTTTCTTGCGTTTCCG
Organism: Nitrosopumilaceae archaeon; assembly: GCA_035457865.1. Classification (GTDB taxonomy): domain Archaea; phylum Thermoproteota; class Nitrososphaeria; order Nitrososphaerales; family Nitrosopumilaceae; genus UBA8516. The sequence continues at coordinate 2,441 of DATIAR010000067.1, read as the reverse complement.
GCTCTTAATTTAAAGAACTTTTTATTGAACTTCATATCATTTTTTAGCATGGATAGCTGTGACACTAGGACTAGAGCTTACAAAAACGGCAAGACTTTTGACCAGTGCAAGCAGATTGCCGAAGTGATTGCAGGTCAGCTTTAAAAAAAAATTGAACTTGATGGCAAGGTCACCTGGAAAGAGATTCTAGAGACAGTTGATCATGATGAGCTTGTCTACAAGCTTACATTGAAATTTCTCAGACGCGATGGTTACAACATTGGAGATTGGAAGACACCTGAAGTAAAAAAATCAGTCACGGTTTAGTCTCTACAGCACAGCTTCCAAGAGTAAATTTTCTGATGTTTCTTGCCATTATTACAGGAGTTACAAGTAAGACTGGGATCGATGCTGCGATAAATACAGTTTGAAGTTGTGTCAGTGCTACTGTAAAGACACCTATTGCACCAGCTCCTGCAAGAGTACTCAACAACGTTCCAGCACATGTAGGACATGCTATGAAAAGGCCAGTTACTGCACCAAAACCGCCGATTCCTCCCGCTTTTTTGTAAACCAAGAATGCTTTTGAGGCAAGTGCAAAGTTAAGACCTACTAGAAACGAGACTGTGACCTGTAATACAAAATTAATAGGAATTATCTTAAAACCCACATGTTCTGTCAAGTATCCAACTATTGATGGCATGTATCCTGCAGGGCCGCAGCAAGGAGTGATGTGCACTGATGGAACTATGGCTCCATAGTGTTGTGAAAATATTACTTCGGGTTGATATACAAGTATCCCAGATGTCAGTGAAAAAAATATTCCATAACCTATCGCACTTGCAACAAAGACTTGTTTTGATCTTTTGTTGTTAATTGAATTTGCAATTATCGAAGAAATAGATTCACCTCCTTGTGTAATTTTTACCTTATAGAACTTGTACAGTCCGTACGCAATTGCTCCAAATGACATAAAGAGTACAACATACATTCCTACTGCAATTCTTTCAAGAAATGGAATCATTTCTTGGGTGACTGCTGCATAATCATATTTTGTATATATAAAAAAGGAAACTCCAATTGATAAAAATCCAACAATAATCATTGCACGATAGGACTTTTGCATTGTCACCTGCTTTTCCATTATTCCAAACTCAATTTTTGTGACATTAAATTGTATCTGTGTTTGCCAAAGGCTTTATCTGTAATGAATGGCTCAAACAATCAAACGTGAAGATCAACGAAATTCAAGACTCGGATTATGAGGATGCCAAGATAACGTACGTAGGCTTTGTTGATCCCTACGGGGTAGAGGGTATCTTAATTCTAAGATCAGATGACGGAAAAGAGTTCCACATGAGGGCCTTTTCTGGCGAGGTGGCAAGACACATCACAAACTTCATCGAGGGTCACAGGGATTCTATTCCAACCATCTACAATATGATTGAAGAGATTGCCGAACTAAATGAACTGTTTATGGTAAAGATCAAAGTATATGAAAGCGGCAGCGTCTTGAGGGCAAACCTGTACTTTACTGGAAAGACAGAGCTTGTCATGCGAAACTATAGAGCATCTGATGCAGTTGCACTAGCGTCATTTTACAATGTTCCAATTCTTGTAAGAAAGAGTTTGTTAAAAGAAAAGATGGAAGTCTAGGTTACTATCTCTGCCAGTCTTCCTTCTTGTTGAGCTTTTCTAAGCTCCATTGCAATTCTTCTTCCAACACCAAATGTACTTCCATACTTGTATTTTGTGTAAGGACTCGTTGTTGCAAGAATTGGATTTCCAGGAACACGCAATGACACATCATATACTATGATTTCCAAGTCACGTGTTATCACACTCTGCAAGGAAAATGGTCCTATTATTCCAGGAAAATATTCTTTTTTTACTGCACGAACAAACTTGTCACCAGCTGATATGACTTTGTCTAGTAACGATTCACGTATGCTTGCAGGTGTGTGACCTACCTCGATGTTTTGCAAAGACACATCGATCTCAAGCTGTTGCCTTGCAGGTAGTGCGTTAAAGTCATGCAGGTTTGTTTGTAGTCTTCTTTCTATTCCAATAAAATCTACCTCTTCTGAAATTGGAGTGGAAAAGTAGTTGAAATTAAAGTAAGTGCCTATCACAAGTTCCTCAATGCTTGCAATCTTGAGATCCTCTTTTGATATCAGGCCATGTTTTATCCTAGTTTCAGTCTTGTCTTTATAGTCAGAATATGACGAGACGTTAAAAAATGCCCTTTCAAGCTTGCGGGACTTTTCTTGAACCTTTACTATTGCTGGCCTGTCTATCTCTTTTGGTGATTTGAATAATTTTGGATGCTTTATCCTTGCCTTTTCTAAAAGATAGTACTGATTTTTTCTGTGCGAGCGTTCTTCTGCCTGAAAGAGTGCGCGGTTTCCAAATATTGGAACTTTGAAGTTGTTTTCTATTCCTTTGTAGCCAAGATATGCAGT
>DATIAR010000066.1:0-12894 GCA_035457865.1 Nitrosopumilaceae archaeon | reverse complement strand
GTAGTTGTCGTTGGTGAAATAGGTGGAGATGCAGAAGAGCTTCTTGCACAACATATCATTGACACAAAGTTTGACAAACCAGTTGTTGCATATATTGCAGGCCGAGCTGCCCCAAAAGAAAAGAGGATGGGACATGCGGGTGCTATAATTTATGGCACATATGGTTCTGCAGAATCCAAAGTTTCTATGTATGCAAAAGCAAACGTGCCAGTAGCAAAAAGGCCTGCCGAGGTACCCATGCTTTTAGCAGGTAAGCTTGGTGGCAAAAAGGGTTAGAATATAATAGAGTAAATCAAGAGAAATACAGAAATGCCAATTACCGATCCACTAAAAAAACAAATTGCACAAAAGGCCAGACTTCACTTTAAAGTCTGCTTTGGTTGTGGTGCAAAAAACCCGATGGGTGCATCAAGATGCCGCAAGTGCCACAGTGGCTATTTACGACTCAAGAACAGAACATTAGGAATTAAAAAGTAGCTCTAAATCTATATTTTTTAAACGAATCATCAGATATTTCATTTTATTACAAATTAGTATTACAGTTAGTGGATCGGAAGGGATTCGAACCCTCGACCTTTGCGGGATTATTCCTTACGCAGTGTGAGTGCGTCATCCTAACCAGCTAGACGACCGATCCGAGCTTGTTTTCTTTTAGCACTATTTAGGGGTAATTCTATCCGATATCAACCAAGTCATTGCTTTTGGAATTATCAAAATACTTTGTACCACATTTGAAACACTGCCACACAAAGTCATTGTCTTTCTTTCCTTGATACTGCATTGGCAAATTGCATGCAGAACATATCAATTGTTTCAATGGTATAAAGATGAAATTAAAAATTTAAAAGGATTTAGAGAGATGGAGCAGCTTATCCAGTTCTTACACCAGCCTTTGCTGTTGGGTCAGCATTGACTGGGTCTACCGTGATTGTAACTGTGTCTGTCTTGACACGGCCTAGTCCGTCTGTTACTGTTAGCTCAAAGACCAGAGTCTTTGTTTCTCCATTTGCAACTTCTGGTGAAGTAAACGTCGGGCTTGCTATTGTGCTTGATGATAGTGTGACCTCTTCGCCCTCAATCTGTACCCATGATAATGTCACCGTCGTGCCACTTGGATCATTGCCACTACCATGCAAGGTAACTGTTACATTTTCATCTACTACTTGGTCTCTACCTGCATCGGCTATCAGATCTGCTGGTTTGACGTCTTTGACAGTAAATGTCACGGTGTCAGGTTCACTATCTACCATTCCATCATTTGCGATTAACTCGAATGTTAGTTTGACTGTAGTGTCTGCATCAACTTTTGGTGCAGTAAATGTTGGATACTGGTCGGTTGTTGACGATAATGTAACTGCCGGTCCTTCAGTTTGTGACCACCTAAAGGTCAATGCGTCACCATCTGGATCATCTCCAGAGCCTGCAAGTCTTGCAGAAGTATTTTCTGAAACTGTTTGATCAGAACCTGCGTCTGCTACTGGCGCCTCATTGACTGGATTGACTCTAATTATGACAGAATCAGTATCTTTGCCACCAAGTCCATCATCAACAGTAAGTCTGAATGTGAGCGTCTTTGTTTCGCCGTTGTTTACCACAGGTGCAGTAAATGATGCGCTGGCTGCATTCTCAGATGATAGTTCTACTGGTTCTCCTCCAGTCTGTGCCCATCTAAATGAGAGTGGATCTTTGTTTGGATCCTTACCAGAGCCAGTTAGACTCACCTCTGTTTGTTCATCAACTATTTTATCAGAACCTGCGTTAGCACTTGGAGGACTGTTAAAGGGAGAAACTGTAATTTCAACTGAATCAGAATCAGAGCCACCATATCTGTCAGATACTGTTAGTGTAAATTCCAAACTCTTTGTCTGACCATTTGCCACTGCTGGAGCAGTAAATGTTGGTGCTGGAATTATTGTTGAAGACATTTTTACTGATTCTCCACCAGTTTGTTTCCATGAATATCGTAATTTATCACCGTCTGGATCTTCACCAGAACCAGCTAATTTAACAAGTGAGCGTTTGTATACAGTTTGATCAGGACCAGCATCAGCTGTTGGATCGTTATTACCTGTTACTACTCTGATTGCAACCAAATCTGTTGCACTACCTAGTCCTTCTGCAGAGACAGTAAGCTTGAACATCAAAACTTTTGTTTCACCATTTGCTACGTCTGGTGCAATAAATGAAGGAGTAGCGGTATCATCACCATCTAACAACACCTGTTCACCAAATGTTTGTGTCCATGCAAAGGTCAATTCCTCACCATTTGGTGCACTGCTTTTTGTGCCATCAAGGTCAACTGGCGTACCTTCATCTACAGTTTGGTCTGGACCAGCATTTGCGTTTAGTAGACTTACTTCAGTCTTACCTACTGTAACCATAGTGGTATCTGTTGCCTTGCCACCAAATCCATCAGTTACTGTTAGTTCAAACGTTAATGGTTGCTGAATAATTCTAGAGGGAGCAGTAAATGTAGGACTAGAAACTGTACTAGATGACAGTACGACTGGAACACCATTGATTTGTCTCCATAAAAATGATAACCTGTCACCATCTGGGTCAGTTCCAGAACCTGTTAGTGTTACATCAGAGATTGGATCAACGGCTTGATCAGGACCAGCGTCTGCTGTTGGATATCCGTTAACTGGTTCCACTGTGATTCTAACAGAGTCGGTATCTTTTCCACCACGCCCATCATCTACTGTAAGTTCAAAACCCAAAATCTTGGTTTCACCATTTTCTACATCAGGAGCAATAAACCATGGATTTGCTGAAGTCGTCGATGATAGATCCATAGATTCACCTTCAGTTTGTTCCCATGTGAATGACAAAACATCTTCTGGGTTTGGATCAGTTCCTTCTCCGGTGAGTGTTACTTTGGTTCCTTCTTCAACATGATAAGTGTCATCATTGAGTAATCTTTCTCTTGGATAAACATCTGGACAACCGTCATTGTCTTTGTATTTGTTCCAAGTTTCAGGAGAAGTGGGACATTTGTCTTCGTCATTTTTATATCCATCTTTGTCGTCATCTGGAGTTCCTGGAACATATTGACGTGGTGGAATATATTCATCTGGACATCCGTCAGTGTCCTTGAATTGATTATAGACTTCAGCGTCTGTTCTACATCTGTCTTTCCAGTCAGGAACTCCGTCTTCATCTGTATCAACTAACATAGAGGCTTTGGAAGTAACTACAACTCGGTCTGGACACCCATCTTCATCTATGAATTTGTTATAGGTTTCACGGTGAGTTGGACATTGATCAACAGTGTCTTTTAATCCGTCCCTGTCTGTATCAATTTGAGAATCAAGCTTGTCTGGGCACCCGTCACTATCTAAGAACTTGTTGTATGTTTCTGGTTGACCTGGACAATTGTCTCGTCTATCATAAATTCCATCATTATCGGCATCTGCCACACCTTTTGATTTTTCAGCAGGCGAGACATCAGGACAGCCATCTTCGTCCTCGAATTTGTTGTTTGTTTCCTTTGCATCAGGACATGCATCATACAGGTCTGACACACCATCAAAATCAGTATCAAGAGTCGACAGGTATAGATCTGGACATCCATCTTCATCCATTATTCCTTCAAAGTCTTCAGGCAATACTGGACAATCATCGACATCATCAGAAATCCCATCCCTATCACGATCGATTTCCTGAGCCATTACACTTGGTAAAGCACTAAAAAGTAGCAAAAATGCTAAAGTCAGAGCATAATACTTGGATTGCAATATTACTGTGAGTTAAATCACACTGATTAAAAGCTTTCGTTCATTTCGATCATGATTTTTAGATCGTTTTTTTTGTTTTGGTAAAATGCGTGGTTGATGTTTTTTGCTTCAGTAAATGGCAAATTCAGATCAATTATTGAATTTTTAGCATGACGTATCTAGTCATAGCAGATCGATAAACCAACAATTAGCAAAGTCCGCATATAGTTTTTAACAACAATAATGCCTCTTAGATAAAATGAAGCATTTTGATCTTGGAGAATGGGATTTAACAGAACTAGTAAAAAACCACAAGAGTTCACAATTTAAAAAACAAATCCAAATTATAGAAAACAAGGTAAGGAGTTTTGAAAGAAACAAGGTCTATCTAAAGGCCACTATTTTACCACAAAAGTTTTTCAGAATTCTTAAAGAATTAGAGGAGATTTCAAAGGAGGTCAGCATCGTTAGTTGTTATGCATCACTTGCTTATTCAGCCAACACCCAATCAGATGAGGCAACAACATTACTTACGAGAATAACAAAAATGGGATCGGATATTGAGAATCGGACTTTGTTTTTTGATCAATGGTGGAAAAAACAGATTGACCAAAAAAACGCTGAAAGATTGATGAAATCGGCAGGCCAGTTAGCAGAGTTTCTCAGACATAAACGAGTTGTTGCAAAGTACGCTCTCACTGAGCCTGAAGAGAGGATAATTAACACGTTGGATGTCACAGGAAGTATTGCACTTGTAAAATTATATGATAAAATCACCAATAATTTCCAATATGTTGTAAAAATGGATGGAAAAGAAAAAAAATACAACAGAGAAGAACTTACACAACTAATTAAAAGTCACAAATCAAAAACAAGAGAAGCTGCTTACCGATCGCTTCTAGGAGAATATGAAAAACATAAAGGTGTAGTTGGTGAAATATATCAAAATTTAGTTTTAAATTGGAAAAACGAGTGTCTTGAAATTAGAAAATATGTTTCGCCAATTTCGGTTAGAAACATAGGAAATGATGTAGATGATAAAACTGTGGATTCGCTTCTTTCTGTTTGTGAAAATAATGCATCTGTGTTTCAAAAATATTTCAAACATAAAGCTCGCATGCTACGAATGAAAAAACTTCGCAGATATGACATCTATGCACCAGCTTTGTCAAACGTAAAACAAAAAACATACACATTTGATCAAGCAGTCAAACTTGTTTTGAAAACCTTAAACGATTTTAGTCCAAAATTATCAGAGCATGCAAGAAAAGTATTTACAAAAAGACATGTCGATTCATCTATTAGAACTGGAAAAAGAAGTGGCGCATTTTGTAGTACTGTTTCGCCGAATATTACACCGTATGTTTTTGTGAATTTCGATGGAAAAACAAATGATGTGTTTACTCTTGCCCATGAACTTGGCCATGCCATACACAGTGAATCAGCCTCTGACAAATCCATATTTGTACAAGAGGCATCTTTGCCTTTAGCTGAAACTGCATCTACTTTTTCAGAAGTATTATTGTATGATGAAATTTTAAGCAAAGTAACAGACGATGAAAAAAGAATGATGCTTGCAGAGCAGGCAGATGATCTGTATTCAACTATAATGAGACAGGCTTTCTTTACTAAATTTGAGATTTCCGTCCATAACATGATAGGAGATGGGGCAACTGTTGAAGAAATCACTCAGGAATACAAAAAGAGCCTCAAAGAACAGTTTGCCAATTCAATAGACCTATCAGAAAACTTTGGAATAGAATGGAGCTGTATACCTCACTTTTATCATACGCCGTTTTACTGTTATGCATATTCATTTGGGAACTTACTTGCACTTTCTTTCTTTCAACGATATAAAGAGGAAGGAAGATCTTTTGTGCCAGCATACCTTGAAATTCTTGGTGCAGGAGGTTCAAAGAAACCAGAAATGCTGCTCAAAGAATATGACATCGATATCACCTCAGAAAAATTCTGGCAAGACGGATTTGTATATATCAAAAGCCAAATTGACAGACTGATAAAATCATGATTAAAAGCGCCTAACAGTGGGCGCCCCCACTGCTAGGCAATGTTCCCCTGCGGTTTGAACCGATGTCAATGATATTGATTACTAGTTACAATTTAAACTATTGGAATACGGATCGGCTAAAACTATTTTATTTTATCATATCTAAGGAACTCTAAGTGAAATTTCCTCGATGTTGTAACAAGGATCCTGTGTATTTGATTACTTATGATTGTGGTCCGGAACCTAATGAAACAATCCTGGTGTGTAAAGATCATTACAAAGAAGAACCTTTCCAGCGATTTGCAATAAAGATAGAAAAATTACGAGAGTAAACTTAATAGTTACTCATAGAAACTCTGCATTATTGTCGACGTCAAAAGTAATTTTTTCATTGATAATTATTTTGTTATCCTTGAGTACATATACCGCATATGCGCAACAGCCAAGACTAGCAACTTTTCATGAAACTGCGCAAATTGTAATTGATCAAAAGTTTCAGAATCAGACGTCAACTGCCATCTCTGTCTTAAGTACAAGCAACCAAGAGTTTCGTGTTCCAATAGAGCTTGATCAAAAAATTCACAATATGAAAAACGTTACGGCGGTTGTAATAACAAATGAAGACGAGTGCGTGCTTGGAGTAATTGATAAGGCATGTGTTTTGGTAAATATTTCAAGAGATGGATTTACTGGAGGAATTATTGAAGCACAGGACAAAGGAAAAGAAGTTGGCAATGCGTTAATTGATGACATCAATAAGGCATTTAACATAGACGCAAAATTTCATTCTGTTTTCATTCATGTTGATGACAAAATTAACAAAGAGCTGGAAACAACAGGGGTAATTTCCGGTCGTGGGACAGTGTCCGCAGTCTATACATTTTCAAGATATGATACATCGTTTCTTTATGAAGGACTGTCCACTCTTTTAATTCCAAATGAAATAAGAAATTCAGGTGGATTTTTTGATGTTGCAAAAAAAATGGCAGATGACCCAATGTCTTCTGTAACTTTTTCAATCATACCTAAGACAGGCACCTCTCTTTTTCAGCTTCAAGTATCACGTGACCAAAAGATAACAGACAGTATAACATCAATAGACACTTTACAATTTTTTGGAGTAGACAAACTTGAAAGATCAGGTTATTTCAGTTCTGGATTTTTTCCACTTAATTCAATTGTTCAGGTGGTAGTGTTATCCAAAGAACCAATAAAGGTAATCAGTCATGGAAGCCAAATCATACCAACTGTTGAAAGGGATGGAGAGATGTATCCCTCAGATCTTACCAAAAATGGCTGGCTCTTTGATCCTGACTCAGGGGATCAAATAATAGGAAAATATCTTTTTGGCGAAACTGTTGAAGCAACCAATCAAGACTTGGAATTCACCATAGGCGATTTGTCATCACCAGCACAACCTACAACTAAAATTCCTGCAGATAATTCACCATACATACTAATCGGAATAGGAATAGCTGCAGCAGTAGCGATTGTTTGGTATCTAAAAAATATCAGGGTTAAGAATTAAAGAATCAGTACAGCTGCTGCAAAAACAGTCGTCCAGCGTCCTTTGGGGTCGCCAACTGCACTTTGTGTCATGTTCCGTGTCTTGTATATTTCACCAGAGATTTTCCATTGTTTTCTTTTTTCATCCCAGCTCTTGTTAATATCAAATTTTATTCCAAGTGATGATGCCAACATTTGTGCGGCAATATCTTCTGCGTAATCACCTGCCTCTTTTTCCGTTTCTCCAAATGAGTGATATTCTGAGAGGTAACCATATCGAGTGTTATCACGTGGTTCTGCAATCCCCACAGAAGCGGCCATCAATCTATGTGGCTCATTACTTTGCTGCCTTGCATATATGGCAAAGGTAACTGCACCAGGTCTGATCAGTTTTAGCCCCTCTGCTCTTGGAATAATTTTTGCACCAGGCGGAAATATACTCGAAATTAATACCAAGTTTGTACCAGCAATACCAGCATCTCGTAATGCATATTCAAAACTTGTCAGTTGATCTTCGTGTACTCCCTTACCTCTAGTAAGGAACATTTTTTTTGCAACCAGATCTAGCACGAAACCAATCTTATTTCAGGTCTTTAAATATTTATGGTTGGAATACAAAAACGCAAAAACTACTTTAGATTTTTCAAAGCTGCAACTATTTCATTGCCATGAGAATTTACATCAATGGCTCTGAAAATCTTTGCAATCTTTCCTTCCTTGTTTATGATAAAAGTTGAACGCCTTGCTAGCCCAACAAGATTCAAACCGGCATAGGTTTTACAGGCAATTTTTTTAGGATCGCTTAGATGAAGATATGGAATGTTGTATTCCTCAATGAATTTTTTTTGGTCTTCTACTGTATCTACAGAAATTGCAAATAATGTGGCATCTGAAGCAAGGATTTGAGGATAAGCAGCAATAGTACTTTTAGCATTCTTAAAAACCAGCCTTGAAGGGCAGGCAAACAGGTGGTTTTTTGGATAAAAACACAATACTACATTTTTTTGTCCTTTAAAGGAACTCAGTTTTACTGTGTTTCCATTATTGTCTTGTAATTCAAAATCTTGCGCCTCATCTCCTTCTTGCATACAAATTATTCTCACAGGTAACTTAAGACTATTTTCATGCCTTTAGATTATTATTTTTCTTTTTGTGATCTTGATTGAATATAACGAATCCCAATGAAGCTTGCAAATGCCAGATTAACTGAACCCAATAATATAATTATAGATTCGTTAATCACACTTCCTATTACTAATCCTCCGGTTCCTGTAACTAAAAGTATGATTGTCATCATTAGCTTTATTTTTCTTGGAGGAACTTGTTTCATGCACGTTTGCTCTTTTTTGATATTATTAAAGATTGACAAAAATAACAAAAGGTTAAATGTGCATTTAAAAAAACGCGATCTGTGCAGATAGTTACGGTAGGTAGCAGAGTTTTTGTAACTAGTTTTCAGCTTGCAGGAGTACAAGGAGTAATTGTTGAATCTCCTGAAAAAGCACTTGTAGAAATTACAAGACTTATGAATGATTCATCAGTTGGACTAGTACTTGTTAGCGATGATATTTCAAAAAACATTAGTAACAAATTAACAGAATTACGATCAAAAAAATCTACACCACTAGTATTTGAATTGCCTGCGCCTGGAAGTCAAAAAGGAGAAGTAGACTACAGATTGCTCTTAAAACAAATACTTGGAGTTTAATCCACATATACTACATTTTATAGAAATTAATCATGAAAGCTGCATTTGTAAAAGGTCCCTCTCAGGTTGAAATTCGAACAGTGGAAAAACCAGTTGTTGGGTCAGGTGACATATTAGTAAAAATGCAAGCTTGTGGAGTTTGTGGTTCAGACTTGGAAAAAATATATGGTCAGTACAGCCAACCATCAATGAGGCTAGGACACGAACCCTCTGGAATAATCACGGAGGTAGGAAAGAGTGTTAAAAACTTCAAAAAAGGAGACCGCGTCTTTGTCCATCATCATGTTCCATGCCATTCTTGCCATTATTGTTTGCATGGAAATGAAACCATGTGTAAAAAGTATTCTGAAACGAATCTTTTACCATGCGGACTTGCTGAAGAATTTGTTGTTCCAGAGTGGAATGTGTCACATGAAGGTGTAATTAAGATTCCAGATTCGATGACTTATGAAGAAGCTGCCATGATTGAACCCCTTGCATGTTGTGTCAGATCATGGAACAAGATTCAAGTCAAAAAAGGCGATTCAATTGCTATTTTTGGGATCGGCCCTACAGGTATGATGCATGTAATGTTAAGCAAAGTATATGGATTATCTGACATTTTCTGTTTTGATGTAAATGATTTTAGACTAAATTTTGCAAAAAAGTTTGGAATCACTGAAGCAATCAAATCTGCTGATCCTGAAGCATACAACAAAATCCTATCAAAAACTCAAAATCGTGGTGTCGATGTAGCAATTGTTGCTACAGGAAATCTTGATGCAGTTACTCAAGCAATAGAATTTGTTAGAAAAGGCGGCACTGTTGTATTGTTTGGAGTACCAACAAAAGATGCCAAACTTTTAGTTGACATAAGCAAAGTCTACTCTAAGGAAATAACAATATCACCAAGCTACGCTGCATCAGATAGCGATACACTAAGTGCACTCAAATTAATACAAGAAGGCAAGACCAATGTCAAAAGTATTATAACTCATAAATTTGATCTTGAAGACTCACACAATGCATTGCAATACGCACATCAGGGAAACGATTCGATGAAAATAATTATTACAAATTCAGAAACGCTTAACTAAGGCAATCTTTCATTTTGAAAATCAAGGGACAAACATGGATTGGGGAATGAAAAATCGCCTTGCAAAAATAATCAAACCTGACACGGGACGAGGAGTAATGCTTGCAGTTGATCACGGTTACTTTTTAGGACCAACAGAAAGACTAGAGGTACCTCGCAAAACAATACAACCACTCTTGCCTTATGCAGATTCTCTTATGCTTACACGTGGGGTGTTACGTACCTCAGTTGATGCAAACTTTCCAATACCGGTTGTTCTCAGAGTCTCAGGTGGTTCAAGTATTATTGGAAAAGATCTTTCAAATGAAAAAATTACTACCTCAATTAAAGAAGCAATACGGCTAAATGTAACAGCCCTTGCGCTCTCAATCTTTGTAGGCGCTCAGTATGAACACGAATCTCTTATCAGTTTAGCAAAATTAGTAGACGAGGGAGAAGAATACGGAATTCCCGTTCTTGCAGTTACTGCAGTAGGGAAAGAACTTGAAAAACGTGATGCGCGATATCTTTCACTTGCTTGCAGAATTGCAGCAGAGTTTGGCGCACATCTTGTCAAGACATATTATTGTGAAAACTTTGATAAAGTCGTAAACAGTTGTCCAGTACCAGTAATTATAGCTGGAGGACCAAAGCTTGCAAATGAGCTTGATGCGTTACAACTAACACATGATGCACTGCAAGCAGGAGCTGTCGGAGTAGATATGGGGAGAAATATCTGGCAATCAGATTATCCTGTTTCTATGATAAAGGCAGTCCGTGCAATAGTGCATGAAAATGCCTCTGTTAAAGAGGCACATGAGTTATTTAACAAACTCAAAAACACAGAGCAATCAACAAAGACTGCAACATCAGTTTAATCAGAAATCTTTGTCAAATGTATATGAACAATCTTCCATTTAGGCGATTTTATCAAAACAAATGTGCCTCTACTTTCCATAGATAGATGTTGACCACGGAAGCTGTAGTTGTCAACAAGTACACCTGTTTGTTTTATCACAAAAGTTGCTACTGCGCTGTCACCAAAGACATCCACTCGTGGATTTTTAATCTCATAATCATAGTCAGAAACGCTGACAAATCGTAGCTCTTGTAAAGCAACTGTTGTAGAATAGTCTTTCAGATCAAGTGGAGGCACGTCGCTATAACTTGAAAATCTAGTGTCGTCAAGCTGAATCCCTCTAAGCGGCGCAAGATTCTTTGTCTTTCCAACTTCAAAAAAATGGCCAATTATTTCTAGGATTTCTGATGTATCAGACAAAATCGTTCTTGCTTGTTTGGTTTACTGTTTAAGTTTTGTGAAAAGATGTACAAAATCCAAAGTTTTTGCTGCCTGCGATAGAATCAATTTTAAAATAATTATGAAAAGGACTACATAATTTTGATAATTTTAAGTAATTTTTCTAGAAATATTTATAAATTATATTTGAGGAGAAATTATAGACTGAAAATGAAGTTAGGAGGATCGACAGGCATTTCTAGTATTTTATTGCTAGTCGACCTGATGCTGTAAATTTACAGCTTTACTTTTTGGTGAATTAATATGGAAAAAATGTCAGGTGCTAGATCTTTAATGGTTGCCCTTGAAAAGGAGGGCGTTGATATAGCCTTTGGGCTTCCCGGTGGTGCAAACTTACCAATTTATGATGAGCTTTACAAAAGCAACATACGTCACATACTTGCAAGACATGAGCAATCTGCAGCTCATATGGCAGATGGTTTTGGCAGAGTAAGTCGAAGACCAGGAGTTTGTTTTGCAACATCAGGACCAGGTGCAACAAATATTGTAACTGGGATTGCAACAGCGCAAGCTGATTCAGCTCCCATGGTTGCAATAACTGGTCAAGTTCCTCTAAAGATGATAGGTAGGGATGCATTCCAAGAAAGTGACATCATTGGAATTTCAAATCCAATTGTAAAATATGCATTTCAACCTACTAGTGCAACTGAAATTCCTGAAGTAGTAAAGAAAGCATTTTACATTTCATCTACTGGCAGACCAGGTCCTGTACTTATCGACATACCAAAAGATGTGCAACAAAACGAGGCAGAGATTCCGTTTCCATCTGAAGTAAAAATTAGAGGATATCATCCATGGGTTGATCCAGATATTACGCAGATTGAACGTGCAATTGACATGCTTCTTTCTGCAGAAAGACCAATTATTCTTGCAGGAGGCGGTGTGATAATTTCAGGTGCATTTGCAGAGATTCAATCAATAGCTGAACTTCTTATGATTCCTGTAGTTACTACCTTTAAGGGCAAAGGCTCTTTCCCAGAAAATCATCCTCTCTCATTAGGACCAATTGGAATGCACGGCCATGCGGAAGCAAATAAGATGATGACAGAAGCAGACTGTGTTCTTGCAGCAGGTTCTAGATTTTCAGATAGATCAGTTGGAACCTTTGAAGAGTTTGAAAAACGACTAAAGATCATTCACATGGATGTTGATCCTGCAGAGATTGGTAAAAACCAAACAACTACTGTAGCAATAGTTGGTGATGTAAAGGCATCTTTGAGAATCATGGTAAAGTTGTTAGTTCAAAAAGCAATCAAACGCAATGAAGATTATCCTTGGGTAAAAAGAATGAAAGAGACAAAAGATTACTACAGGGAAAACTTGAAACTACATGATCATCCACTTGCAGCTGCCAAAGTGTTACGCAAACTAAGGGAGGTACTTCCACACCAGTCAATTGTAACAACAGAAGTAGGCCAACATCAAATGTGGGCATCGTTGTTTTTTGATGTGATCCATCCTGGAACGTTCTTTAGCTCTACTGGTCTTGGCACCATGGGTTGGGGATTTCCAGCTGCAATTGGTGCAAAAGCAGCAAAGCCTGGAGTTCCAGTTGTTGATATTGCAGGAGAGGGAAGCTTTAAC
>DATIAR010000065.1:0-11203 GCA_035457865.1 Nitrosopumilaceae archaeon | reverse complement strand
TGCTTTCAATTGGTTTTAAAAGTGTTATCTGACAAGAATTGATTTTATTTTTTCCATATATTCTGTAAACAAAACGTCAAGATTTTCCTGCGAGTCAGATTCTGCATAAATTCTGACTATTGGTTCGGTGCCACTTGGTCGAACCATTACCCAATTTAATTTGTTAAATATAATTTTGATGCCATCTGTTGTATCTTGTTTATGATCTTCGTTTCTTAGCATTTGAATTATTTTTGTAGCATCATCTTTGGTACATTCTACTTTACCTTTTGTTGTAAATGAAGACGGTAAAAGTGCTAGTTCATCAGATATTGATTTTTCAGATGCGGCAAGTAAGTCTAATGCTATTGCCATAGTCATGGCACCGTCACGAACTTGATTATGTTTTCCATACATGAATCCGCCGTTTTCTTCAAATCCTATCAGTGCTTTTGTAGATACCATTTCACGTGAAACTTCAACACTACCTACTTTTGTTCGAATCACTTTTGAATCTGTACTTTCAGCAATATCTTCAATTCTTGATGTTGAATTCATTGTTGTTACAACTTTAGATTTTGGATTTTTTTTTAAAAGGAATTGTGAAAGAAGTAATGCAGATCTATCACCAGTCAAAATTCGTCCTGTATTATCACAGAAAATGCTTCTGTCACCGTCACCGTCAAATGCAACGCCAAGATCTGCTTTAGATTCAATGACGGTCTTAGAAAGAATGTGTAGGTTTTGAGGAGTTGGCTCAGAACCTCTTCCTGGAAAAGAACCATCAATGTTTTCATTAATTGTTATTACTTCACATCCAAGTTCTTTACAAAGTTGAGGGGCCGTGACTGCTTGTGTACCATTACCTAGATCCAAAACTATTCTTAATTTTCGTGATTTTATTTTCTGTGTATTAACTTGTGATTTTATGCCTCTCAGATAGGTTTCTACTGTGATCTCTATCTTTTTTGTGATACCCAATTTTTGTGTAGCTAATTTCCAATTTTTTTTAAAGTAAATTTCTTCAACTTTGAGTTCATCCTTTCTTGAAATTTCTACCCCATCTTTTGCAATTGGTTTTATTCCATTGTATTGTGGTGGGTTGTGTGATGCGGTAATCATTATTCCGCCTTGATAACCAAGATTTTTTGTACAGTATTGTAAGCATGGGGTAGGAACCAATCCTGCTATTGCACAATCAAATCCTACTGAATTTAATGAAGAGCAAACGATTTTTGAAACTATAATACTTGATTCTCGTCCATCATATCCTACAAGGATTGGTCCTTTTCTGAAATAGGTTGCAAGTGATAGTGTAATTTCAGATGCAAAATCTAGCGTAAATGTTTCGCCAAAAACTCCCCTAATTCCGTTGGTTCCAAATAGTTTTGCCATTTTGTTAGTACATCAACAATAGATAAATTTGTCTTAAAAGGCATGGTGCATGCGGGAGTTGCCAAGCCTGGTCAAAGGCGCAGGGCTTAGGACCCTGTCTTTTAGGAGTTCGTGGGTTCAAATCCCACCTCCCGCACTTATTTTATAATGCAGAGCTGTTGCTCTTTATGATTAGCAAAGTGAGTATTGCAAAAGTCCTTTGAACATTCATAACAGTGCCAACCTCCAATTGTAGAACATACAGAACAAATCCTCACAGGATTGTTATGATCATAACTGTTACCTCTGCTACGAGTTTTGTTTGAACCCTTGGTTCTATCCATTATTTTCCCTCATCTTGTATAAAATTGAAAAATTCAGATTCTTCATTCACTCACGCATTATAGAATTTGATTGCATGTTGCATACACACATTATCTAAGTACGAGATATTCTAAATGGCTATTTAAGCATTAATAAAGTACGATCTTCAAACAAATTCAGAATGAATAAAACAATTGTAGAAATTACCATAGTAGGAAAAGACCATGAGGGCGTAGTTGCCGGTTTTACTAATTTCATATTTCAAAGAGGTGGCAACATTGAGAAAATAAATCAAAATGTGGTAAAGGGATTATTTGGGATGTATCTTGAAGCATCATTTACACAAAAAATTGACGTAAAAAAATTTGATCGTGAAGTGGAAGGGTTAGCAAAACGCTTGAAGATGGAAGTCAATACTCATCATGAAGCTATTCTTAGAAAAAAAGTAGCTGTACTAGTAACAAAAGAATCTCATTGTCTTGAAGCAGTTTTGTATGCCCGATCGAAAAATCAACTAAAAGGAGAGGTTAGTGTGATAATAGGCACAGAAAACACACTTTCACCATTTGCAAGAAAAGCAAAAATTCCATTTATCTTAGTAAATGATGCGGATCAATCAAAAGCAGAAGAAAAGATCCTTGCCATAATAAAACAATACAATGCAGATTTGATAGTTCTAGCAAGATACATGCGTATTTTGTCTCCAAATTTTGTTTGGAGATATCCAAATAGAATTATTAACATACATCCATCGTTGTTACCTGCATTTCCAGGTGCTTTTGCATATATGCAAGCCTATGAACGTGGTGCCAAGATAGTTGGGTGTACAGCACACTATGTTACTGAAGATTTGGATCAGGGACCAATAATCTTTCAAGATGCTTTTGCAATCGATACTAATGAAACAGTAGAATCATTGAAAAAGAAAGGTCAAAAAATAGAAGCGAAAACTTTGTTGGAGGCAGTACAGATGCATCTTGAGGGACGACTTGAGGTGTACTGGGGCAAAGTTCACGTCAAACCTAAGCGATCTAGATGACATATACTATTCATTTCCAGGATCCTTATCTTAGGAAACTGATTAAAACTAGAAAACAAACCGCTCTCATCCCAGTAGGTTCAATCGAACAGCATGGTCCACATTTACCAGTCTCAACAGATTCAGACATAGTATCAGAGATTGCGCAAAGAATTTCAAAAAAGAGGGAGTTTCTGATACTGCCTACAATAAATTATGGAGTTTCGTTTGAACATTATCCTTTTTTTAATCTGAGTCTTAAAAAAGCAACTCTACATAAAGTTCTAATGGATTTATGTATCTCCTTGTGGAAGAATAAAATTAGAACTATCGTAATTCTTAACGGGCACCACGGAAACCAATCTGCACTGTATAACATTCCTAAAAAAATACACAATCTTTCAAAGGGAAAAATAAAGGTTTTTGTATTTTCTTACTGGCACTTTATGAAAAGAGATTTTGATCATGCTGGATTTGTGGAGACATCACTTATGCTTGCAATATCAAAAAAAGTTAAGATGAAAAAAGCTGTGAAGGGCTTTACTCCTGATAGACTTTCCACAAAACAAAAATTGCGAGTAAACAAACTTGCTGCAAAATCTTTCATTTCTGTAACAAGAAATGGAATATGGGGCGATCCTAGAAATGCTACTGCAAAAGAGGGCAATAAAATTTTGTCAGAAATTGTACAAACTTTTCTAAAAGAGTCAAACTTGCCTTACTGACAAAACCCGAAAATTACACCAATGAAATTTTAATATATACCCTCGATACAGGGGGTAATAAGTGAAATAAATGTCAGTAGATATGGCAGTAAAAGTACTGGATGAGAGCCTCAACAAAGTTGTCCTTATCAAACTAAAGGGCGGCAAAGTGATTAGAGGTAACTTACATGGTTTTGACCAACACATGAATCTGCTACTCGACTCATCAGAAGAGATCCCTTCTGAGGGCGAAACAAAGAGTCTTGGAACCATAGTTGTTCGTGGGGACAATGTGGTAATTATATCTCCACCACCAAAGTGATAGTACATGACTAAAGGTACAACGTCAATGGGTGGCTATACCAAAAAGCACCCTCACATTAGGTGTAGGAGATGTGGAAAAAATTCTTTCCATGCACGACATAAACGCTGTGCTAGCTGTGGATATCCAGATTCTAGAATTAGAAAATATACTTGGATCAAATGGTATACATAAATGCAAGAATTAGTGCTCGTTCTTGGTTCGGTTGCAGGAGCGTGTACCGCGGTTGCAATAGATAAAATTCCAAAACGTAAAAACGATAAATTTATTTTAAGAGCAAATCCAGTAATAAAAAGTCAGATTCAGTCGTTGGAAATAGAAAAGGACATTCTTACAAAAACTATATCCAGGTTATATCAATACGAATCAGAACTTTCAAAAATTCAGCGTGATAAGCTTTTACTCAAATACCAAAATCAACTTGGACTTGTTATAGCAAAAATTGAAAAACTTGAAGCTGCAAGTAAGCATCCTGACATAGGACCACTGGGTGATGGTTTGGTTACATTAATGGACCAAAAGCTATCTCAGTTAGATAAAAAATTACATGAAATCTCTTCCAAAATAACAGTGGCAGCTATAACTCAACCTCAAATAAAACAACCAGAGCCAATCAAAGAAGTCATTGTAGAAAAACCTGTGATAAAGAAAATAGAAACAAAGATTGATCCCTTAAAGGAAAATAATCATGCTCCAGTTCTACCCGTTGAGATTCCAGTCAAGGAGTATCACAAATCAGTAGAGCTTATTACACTTACAGAAATTCCAAACAAGATACCAGAATTCCCCCCAGAGTTTGTAAAACCATCTCCTATTGTTTCTCCAAAACAAGTCAAGGATGAAATAATAAAAGAACATCATATAGATATAGAAAAACCAAGAATTAGAGAAGTTGAACAAATTATAGAAATACCAAAACCTGAACCAGTTCAACCTCCTGCTGAAAAGAAGATCCAGATTCCATCAGTAGTAAAGATTCCAGAAGATGAAAAATTAGAAGACGACGACAAAGATATTGATAAGATAAAAAATGAGATAATGAAGGCCCTCTCTAAACTTGAGCAAGTAGAGGTAGAATAGTTGACAGTGGATGATGCCATAAGGGCATTGTCAAGTGATATACTAAAACTTGTGAATGATAACTATGTTTTAGGACTTGGAAGTGGGAGAGCTGCAACTGCATTAGTCAAGTCACTTTCATCACATCTCAAAGAAAAAAATATCCGAGTAAAAGCAGTACCTACTTCATTACAAATTAAATTAGAAGCTGAAAAAGGTGGCATCTCCATAATTGAGGCAGATCAGATAGAACATATTGATATTGTTTTTGATGGAGCAGATCAAATTGATGAAGAAAGATGCATGATAAAAGGAGGTGGCGGGGCACTTTTACGAGAAAAGATTCTCATAAACATTGCAAAAAAAGTGATTATTATAGCAGATGAATCTAAATTTGTAAAAAAACTAAATCACAGTGTACCGATTGAGGTACATCCATTTGCTCGAAATATTGCTGCAAAACAGATACAAAAATACGGTGGCAAACCTGTTCTTCGTACCATAGAACGTGGCTATCCATTTGTTACAGAAAATGGAAACATAATTTTAGATAGTGATTTTGGTGAGATACTAAATCCAGAAGAACTAGCTGAAAAGATCATTCAAATTCCAGGTGTAATAGAAGTTGGCATCTTTACAAGAAAACCTGATATCATTTACAAAGTAAAAGATAATGGTAAATTCGATGTGTTGAACTAAACAGGTCTTGCAATAAATTTTCCGTATCCTTGTTTGCCTATCACTTTGAAATCTTCTGCCACGACTTCACCTCTTACAAGTGTCTTAACAGGCCAGCCTTTTAGGTTCCATCCATCATATACAGTATAATCTGAAAATCCATCAAGAAGGTGGTGTGATACCTTATTTTCTTTTTTTAGATCCACTATAACAACATCGGCATCAGAATCTTTTTGTATAATTCCTTTTTTAGGAAACATCTGAAATATCTTTGATGCGTTCAGACTAGTTAATTCCACTAGTTGCGGTAGTGTAATTTTGCCCTTGTTTACTCCCTCACTCAACAATATAGGCAACATGGTTCCTATGCCTGGAAAACCTGCTAGTGCCTCCCAAACATCATTTCCTCCAAGCTTTAGTTTGAGTTGATTTGCGACATGGTCTGTTCCTATTGAATCAACTGCTCTAGACTTTACTTCGTTCCATATCGCATCAACATCCTTTGAACTTCTTATAGGTGGCATTACTTTTGCAAGATATCCTTTCTGAGATTCAAATGATAATGTAAGATATTGTGGACATGTTTCAACATAGATTTTTGTGCCATTCTTTTTTTCTTCATGTATTGCATTCATTGCTCTCTGTGAACCAATATGAACAAAGTATAAAGTGCAACCAACTTTTTTTGCAATTTTAGAAACAGTTCTTATGGCTTTTACCTCAGATTCAGCAGATCTACTTTCAGACCATGCACCTAAACCATCTTTGTTTTTTTCTTTTGCTTCCTTTATTCCACATGAGCACATCTGGTAATCCTCTGCATGAACCAAAACAGGACAGCCAAGAGAGGCCGCAGTTGAAACTATTTTTTCGATCATTTCAGAATTAATTTCAATTTTTTCTTCATGTAATGAATTTGTTCTTGGCACCATGTCCATGTAAACATGTCCCACATCCTCTCCAAGATTCATGTATAGTTTGAATGAAGTAATTCCTTTTTTTACGCAATATTCCATTTCGTTAATTTGATCTTTTTGTAATACTGATGCATGTATTGTGTAATCAACATAATGAAATTTTGAACTTTCATCAAGATGTAAATCGAGAAGTTTTTTGTAAGAACCACCTAGTCTAAGCATTCTCATCATTGTTGTTACACCGCCTAGTGCTGCAACTCGCGATTCAGTTTCTGCAGCTTTTTCAATAGGAGAATAAACCCCATAATGTACATGAGGATCTATTACTCCGGGGATTGAAACTAGCCCTCTTGCATTAATTTTTACACTACATGAAGGAATTTCATTTGTCAGATTAACAATTTTCCCCTCATCAATTACAATATTTTTTTCAACAATTCCTGTGGGTAGAACTACATGTGAATCAATAATAACAGTGTCAAAAGTCACTAGTGTTTTTCTCAGAAACCTAGTATTATTCTTTAAGTAAATGAATAAAAACAGAGAAGATTCTCGGTATGAAAAGGGCCAGTAGTCTAGTGGTAGTGATGCCGCGTTCGCAACGCGGATGTCGGGGGTTCAAATCCCCCCTGGTCCACCATATTTCCCAAAAAACAATATACAGCTAACCAAAGTAATGAAAACTATGAAGGTGTTTAATGGAAAAACTGCCGCAGAAGAATATATGTCAAGTCACACATTGACGTTTTCTACTCCTGATCTGACACTTACAAGATTTGCATTCTGGTTAGGCGATATCATACCAGATCCAAAAAATCCTGGTCAAACAATGCTTAGAATAATGGCTTATGTAGAGGAGAAAGATTTTGCACCAGTACCAATTATCGATGATGAATACGTTCCAACTGGTGCCATAAGATCCAGTGGTGGAATTTATGGAAGCCTTAAAACTGAATCGGGTTCCTCAACAAAGTTTTGTTCAGAATGTGGCACTAAGATTTCACAAAATGCTAAATTCTGTACAGAGTGCGGTGCTACTCAAGAGTAATTCTAATGAAGTTTTATTTTGTACAAATTATGTAAAAATTATTTTTTTATTATTGAAGTTTATTTCCACACTTTGTGCAGAATTTTGCATTTAGTCTAATTGAAGCTCCGCATGATGTACAACTTGGACCAGTGGATTTTTGAGGTAACAAAGATGGATCTGGTGTAGGTAGAGCTCCGGGAGCACTAAATGCTGCAGCAGAAATAATTTGAGGCGGACGCCCAGGCATCTGAGTGGCAGGGGAGATGGTTTGTGAAGGCGGAGTCATACCAAATCCTGTCATACCAACAGAGGTGGAACCCATTGCTGTTGTACGAGGAGCAGTTCCACTAGTCATTCTATCAAGTGATTTTTTTAATTCAAAAATTACTTTCACAGCAAGAAACTCTAATGCAGAATATGCTACTACATAATCACCAAGTTTTTCAAAAAATTCTTTCTCTGATAGTTTCCCTTGTTTGTATAACGTATTAGCATCAAGAAAAGATTCGTAGTATCCTTGTGAATCGTTTAGAAGGCTTTGTAGTTTATCAAATAAAAGATTCAGAGTATCTACTTCTCCAAAGGACATACAAAAAGTTCCTAAAGCCGTTATTAATTATTTTAGATTGAAAAGCTGAGAGGTTTAGTTTTACTATGTCTAGATCTTCTTTAGAGCGTTTTCTATCATATTTTTGTACGAGTCTTTTGAAGCTGCTCCTACTTGTTGAGCAATAATCTCGCCTTTATTGAATATAGCAAGGGTAGGAATGCTGAATATGTTATATTTTGATGCTACTTCACCGCTTTCATCTACATTAATTTTGACAAAATTTACTCTACCAGAATATTCTCCAGCTAGTTCTTCTACAACTGGTCCAACCATCCTGCATGGACCACACCATTCTGCCCAAAAGTCCACAAAGACAGGCAGTTGTGATTCCATCACTTCAGTTTGCCATGTTTTTGTGTTTACTGCTTTAGCGTTAGTCATTTTTATCAGAAATAATTAATCTAGACATCCCTAAATATGTTGATTGGTTTAAGGCGCGTTCTTTACCAACGACTTCTTAGACCGTAATAATTTCTTGGACCATGTCTTCGGTCTCCATAGCTTGGTCTGTTCTCATGTCTATTCTCTTTATTCTCATTTCTACTATCCTGTCTATCAGATCTATTATCTTGTCTACTACCCGATCTATTATCCTGTCTATCCCTACCATATCCTCTTCCACCACCATATCCGCCACTTCTATAACCGCCACTTCTATAACCGCCACTTCTATGACCAACTTCTCGTTTTAACGGATCTGGAATCTTAACTTCAATTCCAAGTTGTTTATTCAAATCAGTTATTGTCACCTTAGTTTGATTTACAATGTTTTTGAAATCTCCAATTGAAGAATATGAAACTAAAGTAATTGCCCTTCCTTTTGCGCCAGCCCTTGCAGTTCTTCCGATCCTATGAAAATACACCATATCCTGATTTGGAACATCGTAGTTTATGACAAGTGCAACTTCTGGTACATCTATTCCTCTTGCAGCAACATCTGTTGCAACAAGTATGTCTGCCTTGCCCTTTTTGAACAGATACATTGCTTTGTCTCTTCTAAATTGAGACATATCACCCTGAATTGATACTACGTTAAAGTTTGCTTGGGTAAGCTCATGTGCAACTCGTCTTGTTCTGTCTTTTGTAGAACAGAAAACGATTGTTTGACCGTTTCTGTTTTCCTTTATAAATTTGAATAAAAAGTCAGTCTTTTCTTTATCACGAATAACAAGGAACGCTTGATCTATTCCTTCTCCGCTTAGATCATCTGCGTCGATAAAGACTTGTTGGGGATTTTTCATGTATTTTTCTGCCAGTCTGAGAATTTCAGCAGGCATTGTTGCAGAAAATAAAGATGCTATTCTTTCTTCTGGAACTAGGTTAAGAATGAATTTTATATCATCAATAAATCCCATGTCAAGCATCGTATCAGCTTCGTCTAGTACAACATATTTTACATCGTTTAATTCAATAGAACCACGTTTTAGATGATCAATTAATCTACCCGGTGTTGCTACAACAATTTCTACTCCCCTTTCAAGATCTCTGAATTGTACACTAATGCTTTGTCCTCCATAAATTGTCGTATTTTTTATACCAGTATGCTTTGCAAACTTGTTAATTTCACCAGAAATTTGAACTGCGAGTTCCCTTGTCGGCGCAAGTATTAGTGCTTGTATTCCGCCTTTGGGTACAACGTTTTGCAGTATTGGTAAGGCAAATGCAGCTGTCTTACCAGTACCTGTATGTGCTTGACCAATTACATCCTGTCCTGAAAGGATAATAGGTATAGCTGCGGCTTGTATTGGAAAAGGTGCTTGGAAATTTAGTTCTTTTAATCCATCCAATATGGATTTTTTAATTCCTAATTCTTCAAATGTTATCAATTTCTTTCATCTTTCTTAAGCAATGACAGAGAAAGCTCATTGCTTATTCCGTCATTATTTTCGATGTTTTAACTCAGTTTTCTGCCTCTAATAACCCTTTCCAAAATATTACAAAAAAATCATCGTGTTATTAAAAATTGTATAATTTTACTTCACTAGACAGCTGTATAAGACATGATTATTTTGTAAAATTTACACCGGAATACATACTTAAATGACTTTTTTACAGACCTAAACTATGAGTACAGAACTTCGATTGAAAAAACTGAGAGGTTCTGGAGGATATGTCATGGCATCTGTTACTGATGATCAGCAAAGAAAAGGAAATCTTGGTGGGCCTGATCTTTTTCTTGCCCCAGTGGGAAGAATTGACGTAGATAAGATTTCAAAATATTTTTGCAATACTTGTGAAAAAGATTTTGAAGGGAGTCCTAAGATAGATTATGAAAGTCCCAACGAACTAGTTGCAGACAACCTTATGCTTTTAGAAAAGGGGCAATACATCTGTACTAATTGTGGTTCAGTTCTTGCAGAATATAGAAGCTTTAGCAAACCAAATGAGAATGCAGAAGTTGGTCTAGCAAAACCACAAACACTTGCAAGTCAAATTCTTGGTGAATCTCCTATAGATTACCAACCTTCGCAACAAACCTATTCTCAACCAGAATTAACAACATCAAGCGTTACTACATTTAATTCCATAACAGGTCTGGCTGTTTATGATTCTGAAGCACGAAAGATTGGAACTGTAAAACAGATAGGAATACAAACAGGACAGCCAGGAATTGTTTTAGTTGTTACAAAAAATGATGGACGTGATGTTGTAATAAAATGGGAAGAAATTAAGAAAATAGGAGAGATAGTTCTTTTAGGTAGTCAAGTATCAGATACAGGTTCAAAATGCAGTGAATGTGGTTTTGATAATAAACCAGATGCAAAATTCTGTGAAAGTTGTGGTAAAAAAATAAAATAGAATATACAATGTTGAGCAAGATTTATTTTACAAACTTATTGGACAGAGGATAGTTTGAGTAAACATTCTGGAGTTTCTGCAATTGTAAAGGACATCATAATAGTTGTCATTGGTGTTGCCATCATTTGGTTTGGCCTTAGAATTGCCTTTGGTACTGACAATCCATTTTATGTAGTATCAAGTGGCAGCATGGTACCAAACCTGAATATTTTTGATGTTCTTGTGGTACAGGGAAATGATCCTTTTGATAAGATCCAAAAAGGGGACATCATAGTTTTCAACAGACCGTCAGGTCATGATAGAGTTATTGTTCATCGGGTAGCTGAGATTCTTGATGAAGATCCGTATGTTGTTAGAACAAAAGGAGATGCAAATCCTGCTTCTATACC
>DATIAR010000064.1:0-6833 GCA_035457865.1 Nitrosopumilaceae archaeon | reverse complement strand
CAGTAAATAGTATTTTTGATTACTTATTAGAAGACGCTAACAAAACATTTCTTTTAGGAATACCGTTAGATGAATATTTAGATTATAAAAAATTCAGAATGATAGCTGAGTATTTAGGAAATATCAAAGCAAAAAAATTCATAGATTGGTATGATAAAATGTTTAATGAAATCAATTCTTTTCCTATGTTAAAATTGTTTAAGGTAGAAAGAAGGCGGAATATTCATAGACGGATCATTACTCCTAATCTCATAGTGTTTATGGAACCTGATCCATGTATAGATGGAGACCGTCGAAGCATTATGGAATTTGCACTTAATTTACCTAATGATGTTGCAAAAAAAGTAATTGAGAAACAAGAACAAGATTACTTACAAGAAATAATAAACAAAGAAAGAACCGTAAGAGGACAACCACTTGCTACTTCTGTAAAATCATCAATTGGATTCACAATCCCAAATACGACTTTTGCTGATCTAAGAGATGAATGTAATGCTTTCTTAGCTGTTATGGATAATTATGTATCTCAAGCAAAGCAACTATTAACATAACTTTAATTCAAAATGCAATAAAAAGATAATCATATGACCACTATTAAATAAATCAAAACCATAATTATTGTTATATGAACGCAGAAGAAATGACGGACATAGTAAGGGAAGAATTGACACACATTCCAAAAGGTCATGGAGTTATGCATGGATGGTTACGGCATTACTACAATAGACGTAGAAGACACGATCTAGCTAGGGGAAAGACGAAAGAAGAAACACTGTCTTACTGCATTGATGAGATACGAAAAGAAAAGCCTAATTGGAATCCTGAATATGATATTACTTTTTTCAAAATGGATCACTTTAATTCACAATGCAAGTAAACAATAAAGGTTAATGCGAAAACGGAAAAAGGTATTCATATTACAAATAGCACTTGGTGTTTTCATCGTTAGTATGAGTATTAGTATTGGATTTTTATATTTAGACACAACATCAGGCACTAATTTACTTTCTAAATATGGAATTTTTACAGGCATTCCTTCGGCAATCTCAGGCTTAATGTTTGTGTGGTTTATCGTCAAGATAATGTCAGGTAAGAAGGTAGACTAATCTTTCTGATATTTTCTAATCCAAAAATATGTAATTGTAAAAAGAACTATAGAAGTGATTCCAAAACCAATTCCTAAATAACTTATGAGATCGGTCATCAACCGAAGGTAACACCAACCTTTTCAACCGATAAGTAAACAGTTCCACAAAACAACAACTTTATTAGGTACCCGTACCGTACCCTACGGTAAGATGGAAGACTTGAGATTAGATAGTCTTGATGGGGTTGGTCCCGTGACTACAAGAAAATTAAATGATGCAGGAGTCCACAATATCATGGATCTTCTTGTAAGAGGACCAGTTGATATCTCTGAAATCACTGGAATGGATTTAGAAGCTGCAGTAAAATTGGTGACCAAAGCACGCCAGCAGCTAGTTGAGGATGGTAAAATAGACAAGGACTTTGTTACTGCTACTGAAATTTACAAAAGAAGACAAGATATTGGCAAGATTTCTACAGGAACAAGCGCACTGGACATGCTATTTGATGGAGGAGTTGAAACTCAAGCTATTACCGAAGTTTATGGTGAATTTGGTTCTGGCAAGACACAGTTTTGTCATACCATGTGTGTAAATGTGCAAAAACCAAAAGAAGAGGGAGGGTTAGATGGCGGTGTTTTGTATATTGATACAGAAAACACATTCAGACCTGAAAGAATTGTTTCTATAGCCAAAGCAAAAGGACTAGATCCTGAGAAAGTTCTTGATAGGATTATTGTAGCCAAGGCATACAACAGCGCCCATCAGGAATTAATCATGCAAGAAGCTGGCCCTGTAATACAAGAGAGTAAAATAAAACTAATCGTTGTTGATTCTGCTGTAGGATTGTTTAGGGCAGAATTTCTTGGCAGGGGAACACTTTCTAACAGACAACAAAGACTAAACAAATTCATGCACCTTCTTGCAAGAACTGCTGAAACATACAACATTGCAGCCATTGCAACAAACCAAGTAATGGCATCACCTGATACATTCTTTGGAGATCCAACTAGACCAATAGGAGGAAACGTTGTTGCTCACACAAGTACATATCGTGTGTACTTTAAGAAATCTGGCAAGAAGAGAATTGCAAGAATGGTTGATAGTCCGCATCATCCAGAGCAAGAAGTAATATTCACTCTGACAGAAGCGGGAGTTTCAGATCCGGAAGAAGAAACAAAGAAGAAAAAGAAAGACGAAGCAGAGGAATAGACTAGTAAATTTGATTCTGTAGGATTCTTCCTTGCAAATTTGTAGCAAATGTTAAATTAAGGACAACTCAACTCTATTCGAATATGACTACTAAGAAGCCTTCTGGTCATTCACATGGCTTTATGCATAAATCAAGATCCGTAATGACAAAGGATCACGTTAGAGGAGTCTCTTTTCTATTACGAGAATTCAAAGAAGGAGATAGAGCACTGGTAATCATAGATCCAACTCAACACAAAGCATTACCTCACAGAAGGTACCATGGTAAGGTAGGAACTGTAACAGATGTAGGACGAAGAACCGTGACGCTAGACGTTAAGCTTGGTAATAAGACAAAAACTCTAATCACAAGATTAGATCATATCAAACCATTTGGTGTATAAACATGGAAGAGGTAAGAAAGAAACAATCAATTTCCATTTCTGAAGTTAAGGAGCTTATGGAAAAATCTGATCCAGAATCAATGGATCAGATACAACGCTGGACATATGATTATGTCTTGAAATTTGCCAAACTGGATGGAAAGACTGCAAAGAAACTAAAACAACAACTTGTCAAAGACTGTGGCATAACAGAAGAGGAAGCGGTAGAAATCGTAAATAACCTTCCAACAACTGAAGCAGAACTGCGAGCTTTTACTTTTGGTTGGAAAAAGCTGATTCTAGCTGAGACACTAGAAAAAATGCTGAATATCATCAAGGAGAACGTATAACCACGAGTGATTGTTCTTGGAAAGAACTCAACCTAGAAAGTACGAAGAGTACGCATACGTTTTAGATTTTGTAGCACGAGGAAAATCTCGAACAGTTAGAGGACGAGATGGAATTATAATAACAGCATTAGGCGAAGACAGATTAACTATTCTGGAACTTCTTGGTGTTCCAAACTCTACGTTTGAGATTGGAGAAAGAGTATACATTGGAAAAGAAGGAAGAACCAAAGTTCTTTCTGTACTGGGAAGATTAGAACATGATGCCATTTCAGCAGCTGCACAAAGCGAGCTTGCTGGAGTAGTAGAAAAAATAGTTTTACAAAACGAGCAAAGATTCATAGATTATCTAAACAACGCACAACCACTCACTCCAAGAATTCATGCACTAGAATTGATCCCCGGTGTTGGCAAAACATACATGAAAACCATGCTTGAAGAACGTGAAAAGAAAAAATTCACTGATTTTAAGGACTTGCAAGATAGAGTTGGACTAAAAGAACCCATAAAACAAATTGCAAAGAGGATACTTGAAGAAATAACTGGCGAATCAAGGATGAACCTCTTTGTCAGACGATGAATAGGCGTCATTCACTTGGGCAACACTTTCTTATTTCAGAATCAATCGCAAAATCAATAGTTGATTATGCTAACATAACAAAAAAGGACACAGTTCTTGAGGTTGGTACAGGAAAAGGAATACTCTTGCCTTTTCTTTGCAATGCCGCAAAAAAAGTGATATCTATAGAAAAAGACAGGGAACTTTTTACAGCACTAAAGAAATTCTCTAGTTTTACAAATCTTGAGTTGATTCAAGGAGATGGGTTTAAACTAGATCCAAAATTTTCCATTCTTGTATCAAACCTTCCATACTCTGAAAGCCGTAGAGCAATAGAATGGCTAATTCAGAAGAAATATTCCCATGCTGTAATTATGGTACAAAAGGAATTTGCTGAAAAACTGATGGCAGATGGTGGGAAGAACCGTAAGGCAATAACTGTCCTTGCAAATTATGGCGCAAAAATAGAGCCACTTTTGGATGTAAAAAAATCTAACTTTTCTCCACCGCCAAAAGTAGACTCTGTTGTTCTAAGGCTGACAAAATCACACCAGATACCAAAGGTCATCATAAATACAGTAAACAGACTCTTTTCATACAGGCGGAAAACGATTCATAATATTGGCAAAGAGTTTGGAATATCGATAGACTCAAACAAAAGACTAGAAGACCTTACAAATGGTGAGATAATAAAACTTGCAAAACAAATTATCAGAAACTGAACCCTATTCTCCTGCAGAAGACACTATGTTTTTTGCAAATTATATCCAACATGAAAAAGGAAATAATGCACTTGATATTGGTACTGGCTCCGGCTATCTGGCAAAAGTTTTACTGCCAAACTTTAATCTTGTAGTGGCCACAGACATTGACTATAATTCAATAAAAAAGACACACACAGTAATAGATGATTGTATTTGTTGCAATGCTGCAGACGCATTAGGCATTGACTTTGATCTAGTTGTATGTAACATGCCATATTTGCCATCTGATGAAATTGTAGATGCAACAGTAGATGGTTTACATGAAGGGTTGGAGATTCCTTTACAAATCATAAAATCAGCTAAAAATGTTTTGAAAAAAAATGGTAAGATGATTTTCTTAACTTCCTCACTTGCTAACTATGAAAAATTATTAAAACTAACTGAATCGTTAGGGTTTCAAGTAAGAATAGTTGCAACAAAGAAGATGTTCTTTGAAGAATTAATTCTAGTTGAGGCAATAAAATAATTATTTTCTTAGTTTTTGTTTTGCTATTTCTGCAATGGTATCAGCCATTTTTGATGTAGAGGCACTACCACCGATGTCATATGTAACATATTTTCCCTCATTAATTACCTGCTCTGTAGCATCAAAGATTGCATTTCTTATTTGAGATTCGCCAAGGTATTCAACCATCCAAGCTCCAGACAATATGGCTGCGGTTGGATTTACCTTGTCCATTCCTTTGTATTTTGGTGCGCTTCCATGTGCAGGCTCAAACATTGCATATGAATCACCAATGTTTGCCGAATACACATTTCCTATAGAGCCAATGTTTCCAGAAGCGCATTCTGATATGATATCCATGAACAGATTTGTGCTTAGCAAAATAGAATCGTTGAATCTCTCTGGATTTTTGACTAGTTGTTGTGTCATGTTGTCTATGTAGTATTCTTCAACATCAATTCCTGGATTATCTCTGATTGCTTTTTCAACCTCACTCCAGAATATCCCATCGGTTTCCTTGAGTATGTTTCGCTTTGTGATCGCAAAGATCTTTTTTAGATTATGTTGTTTTGCATATGAAAAGGCAGCACCCACTATTCTCTGGCAGCCTTTACGTGTGGTCTTTCTTATTGCTATAGCTGCATCATCTGATATCTTAAACTCGATTCCAGCATAGAGTCCTTCTGTTGCCTCCCTGAAACAAACAAAGTTTAGCTTTTTGTTTGGTGACAATCTATCGTATGTCTTGATCGGTCTTATGTTACTGTAAAGCTCAAACTTCTGGCGAATGGTGACTGCAACACTTCTTGGTGCATTTGGTTTGGGAATAGTAGTAGTTGGTCCTTTGTAACAAGCATCGCTTTCCTCAAGCAGTTTCATTGTAGTGTCTGGTATGTAGGTTGCGCCACCATGTTTTTCCCATTGTTCAGAACCAGCTTCGCATAAAATTAACTCAGTTTGGCTGTCACAGGACTTTAAGACATGCATCATGGCATCAACAAGCTCAGGACCAGTTCCATCTCCTTTTATGACTGCAGCTTGCTTTGCCAAAACAGACAAGTTTGTCGGACTAGTCTATTTAACTCTAACGAAGAAATTTTCAATTTTATGTAAAATCAACATGGAATGATGACATTATCAAAAAAGCTAATCCTTAAACTATGATTCTGTATTGATAAAGAATCATGAAAATAGTACAGCTTTCAGACATACATGTTGGCTCTCAATTTCATGAAGAAATATTTGATCAAGTAGTTGAGGAAGTAAATGATCTGAGACCTGCTGCTGTACTCATAACAGGAGATCTTACAAATGAAGGCCTCAAGAAAGAATATGAAAAATGTAAAGCAAAATTTGCTAAATTTGAAGTTGAAAAAATAATTACAATAAGCGGAAACCATGACTATAGAAATACGGGATATCTCCTCTTCAAGAAATTCTTTCCATTTGAGACTGTTAATGTTCTTGATGACGACGTTGTTTTGGTTACTTTGGGAACTGCCAGACCAGATAGAGATGAGGGTGAGGTTGGATATAGACAAAATTTGTGGTTAGAACGCACCATGAAGAAATATCCAAAAAGTACCAAGATTGTTGCAATGCATCACCATTTGATAGGAATACCTGACAGTGGCACTGACAGAGTAACTGTGATTGATGCAGGGGACGTGTTACGGACAGCACTTTCAAGCAAGGTTGATCTGGTGTTATGTGGTCACAAACACAGACCTTGGATCTGGGATTTTGGAAATCTTTCAATAGTAAATGCTGGAACTACGTCTTCTGAAAGAATGCGTGGTTTTTTTGAAAATACTTACAACATCATTAACATCGAAAAAAACAAGATAAAAGTCGATCTTAAAATTGTGGGCGGAAAACGTTTCCCACTAAAAGATCTTGTAACAAATTACACTCGTTTTGGCGAAGAGTAAGCTAGATTAATTAACAGTTGTAATTTTCAGCACCTTGTGCGGGGGTCGCCTAGCCTGGTAGGGCGTGGGATTGCTAATCCCATGTCCGCAAGGACCCGTGGGTTCGAATCCCACTCCCCGCGCTTTTT
>DATIAR010000063.1:0-10398 GCA_035457865.1 Nitrosopumilaceae archaeon | reverse complement strand
TTTTTCTTACCAACTTCATGCAAGTCTATCCATTTATTGACAAGATCTACACCACCAAGTTCGTGTGCTTTATGTATCAAGAGTTTTCTTCGTGCATACAGAATCCTTCTTCTAAATTCAGATATGGTTATGCGTACGTCTTTTTGACCTATGATTGCACTTCCTCCTACAAAGACCCTGGCTCCATCTAAAAAACATAAGCCAACGTTTGAGAGGTCTACACCGCCATCTGCCTCAATAAATCCAGTAAATTTCTTTTCTACAAGAATTCTTGAAATCCGCTGAACTTTCTCATGAGTAGATTCTATGTATTTTTGACCTGATTTGCCAGGAACCACTGACATTACAATTAACTGATCCAAGTCAGGTATGAACTTCTCAGCCCAACTCGGAAGTTCTGTATCAGGATTTATGGATAGCCCTACGCTTACTTCATTTGCACGCAAAATATCGTGAATTTCTCCAAAGCTTGATTCATCACAAACTTCTGCATGTACAGTAATGATGTCACTGCCAGCATCAACATAATTTCCAACATGCTTGACAGGTTCTTTTATCATAAGATGAGCATCAAATGGAATTTGTGTTATTGGTCTTAGTTGTTTAATTTTTGTGTGATCAAAAGTGGTATTTGGAACAAACTGCCCATCCATCACATCAAGATGAATGAAATCTGCACGTCCATGTGCAGCTCGTTTTACTTCGTTTTCTAGGTTTGTCATATCACCCGCAATTATTGATGGTGCAATTAGAAATTG
Source organism: Nitrosopumilaceae archaeon (assembly GCA_035457865.1). GTDB lineage: Archaea > Thermoproteota > Nitrososphaeria > Nitrososphaerales > Nitrosopumilaceae > UBA8516. Next base: position 9,640 of record DATIAR010000063.1, on the reverse strand, counting down.
GCAATCAAGTTCAAGATCAATTATTGGTGTGATTTTCGGGTTGGGTGCAACACCATGCCACTTCGGATTGTCTTCCATGTGTTCTACACCTTTTCCTTTTATTGTTCGAGACACAATGATTGATGGCGTTCCCTTTGTCTGCTGAGCAGATTTTATTGCTTTTATTATTTGTTCAACTCTGTGACCATCAATTTCTAAAACATTCCAACCAAATGATCTCCACTTGTCACCTGTTTTCCATCTTGCGGCATCTTTCCACATTTCAGAAATATCATCACTTACAAGTATTTCATCAAGAGGCATGACCCTTTCTGTATAATCATCCTGTTGAATGAAGTTCCTATCAAGAAATACTGTGAGATTATCAAGCTTGTATTTTGAGGCAGTCATAGCTGCTTCCCATACTTGACCCTCATCTGATTCGCCATCTCCTATGATTGTATAGATTCTATGTGATTTCTCATCAATTCTTGCAGCAAGTGCCATTCCTATTGAAAAAGAAAGTCCTATCCCAAGCGAACCTCCACAAAACTCAACGCCTGGACATTTGAAATCAGGATGCCCCTGCAATCGACTTTCAAATTTTCTTAGTGTTTCAATTTCTGACTTGTCAAAGTATCCAGCCACTGCAAGGTTTGAAAACAGTCCAGGTGATGCGTGTCCTTTTGACAAAACTAATCTGTCACGATCTTCCCATAGTGGATTCTTTGGATCATATCGTAAGAATTTGAAAAAGATGCAACCCATAATCTCGGCCATTGAAAAAGAGCCGCCTGGATGGCCAGAGCCAGCAGTTGAAGTTCCTTTTATGACAAGTTTACGAGCTTCGCGAACTTGTTTTATGATGTGATAGTAGTTCAGTCCCATACCTTATCCAAATTCTTAAAATCTAAACCATCTAAAAATGAATCAATATTCATAATTTTTAGCGCATTTGGAGCAAATAAAAAGTTATTTCAGAAAATTTTAATTTGATAAAACACTAGGTAAGGTATGGATCTACAGAATCTGATTCCTGTTATGATTTATGATGATAAATGCTATCTTTGCGGCAAGTTTGCAAAGATTGTCAATTTTTTTGCAAGAGGAAGACTCTTGATAGTTGGCCATTATTCAGAATTTGGTATCAAGTTCAAGTCAGAGATCTTCCCCCAAAATTATGATTCAACCAAAATGTTTTGGTTTGTAGATAATAAAATGGCATACGGAGGGAGGGCCGCCCTTATTCCTCTAATCTCATCTATTCTCACCTCCAAAATCAGGTCTTCAGTTCAGTTGGACACGCAATCACCATGTAGTACAGAATGTAAAACACCAAAGGCAGTCTTTCTAAGATCTAAGAGTCTTTTTACAAATAGTGAAAAAATTCCGCTTAAAGATTAGTAACCTCTACTGTTTCTATCAGGTAAAGAGGTGTTTGGATTTCTAAATCCGTGCTTTTCCATCATATGATTTAAGAATCTTATATCATCAGTGAATTTTTCGCCGCAAACTGCACAACTTGCCACAGTATTTGTCTGGCATCGCCATCTTTTTAGGTTTTCACATCATACAATGACTATGCAAAAAAGTACACGCCTTCCTAAACTTTCATTTTCAATCACACCAAACGAACAAGGATATCTTATTGCATGTAATGAAATCCCATATCTTTTCACTGATGCCCCAAAGGTGGAGGAAATAGATGATCAAATAAGCAAACTCATTGGAGAATATATCGAATATTTTCCAGATGATGCGATAAGACGTGGAGTAGATCTGACAATACCAACTGAGGCAATCTGGAAAGCTACACCAAACAGTATTGCATTAGAATAAAAGCGCCAGCACTACTGCTTCCCAAGGGCTCTCGCACCTTAGTAACACAGCAGCGACATTGGGTTTGACTTCCGGGTTCGGAATGGGACCGGGTCGGACCCCAACACTATGGCCGGCTAGAATACTGTATCAATAATCTTCTGTATTAATCTTACTTGAATAAGAGGTATAAATTAACGAAAGAGTTTGGTAGTTTATGACTCATCGAGTTGCTGTACTGGATAGGGAGTTATGTCAGCCCAAAAAATGTGGCCTTGAATGCATCAAGTATTGTCCAGTAAACAAGTCAGGAGCAGATTGTATTATACTAAACGAAGAGATCGGAAAAGCCCAGATTGATGAGAACATATGCAACGGGTGTGGCATTTGTGTAAAAGTATGCCCTTTTGACGCTATTACAATTGTAAATCTAGCACAAGAACTAAAAACAGAAAAAATTCATCAGTACGGGATAAACTCTTTTAGATTATACAGAGTTCCCACACCAAAAAAAGGTCAGGTAATAGGACTCCTTGGTAGAAATGGAATGGGAAAAAGCACCATCGTCAATATTCTTTCAGGCAATTTAAAACCAAACCTAGGAAATTATGCATTACCCCCAGAGTGGAGCGATATTTTAAAGAATTTTCAAGGAACCGAATTAAAATCACATTTTGAGAAAATTGCAAACGGTCAGATCAGAGCATCAATAAAACCTCAACAAGTTTACAATTTGGCCAAAGTCTTTGATGGAACTACAAAGGAGCTTTTGGAAAAATATGATGAACGTAACGTCATGTCAGATCTAGTAAGAGAATTAGGTTTACAAAACTCGATGGAAAATAGGCTTAGTGAACTTAGTGGAGGAGAATTGCAAAGACTTGCAATTGCAGTGGCAGCATCAAAGGATTCTGATTTTTACTTTTTTGATGAGCCTTCTTCTTATAATGATGTATTTCAGAGAATAGGAGTAGCAAGGGTAATTCAAGGTCTTGCCAAGTTAAACAAAAGTGTCATGGTAGTAGAACACGATCTGACAGTACTTGATTATCTCAGCGATTTTATTGATGTACTTTATGGCGAACCCGCTGCCTATGGGGTTGTTGCAGATCTATTATCTGCCAAAGTTGGGATCAATGTATTTTTGGATGGCTACCTGCCAAATGAGAATGTGAGGTTTAGAGACACTGCGTTCAGGTTTGATGCATCTACTTCATCAGATGAGTTTGTTATGACAGAGAATGTTATCACATATCCATCTTTACTAAAGACTTATCCAAAATTTTCAGTTTCTATAGAAGCTGGTAAGGTACGAAAAAATGAAGTTCTTGGAATCGTAGGTGCAAATGCTTTAGGAAAAACAACTTTGATGAAAATGATTGCAGGTGTTGAAAAACCAGATTCTGGTTCACTTGAAACTAAAGTTAAGATAGCTTACAAGCCACAATACTTGACTAATGATTATGATGTTGAAGTGATATCGCTTTTAGAAAAAGCAAACGAGGGAGGATTAGAAGGAACTACTGAAGAAGAACAAGTAGTTGATCCATTGAAGATAAAAAAACTTTACAACAAATCTGTCAAGAATTTGTCTGGTGGAGAATTACAAAAAGTGGCAATTGTTGCATGTCTTTTACAAAAAGTTGATCTATATGCACTTGATGAGCCATCAGCATTTTTAGATGTTGAAGACAGAATTGCAATCGCCAAGCTTATTCAGAGATATGTTCGCTCTTATGGCAAGTCTGCAATCATAATAGATCATGATATTCAACTCATGGACTTGATCTCAGATTCATTAGTAATTTTTGAAGGAGTTCCAGGAAAGGAAGGTCATGGTTCATCACCCATGTCAAAAGCAGAAGGGATGAACCGCTTCTTAAGATCGCTTGATATCACTTACAGGCGTGATGAGACAAGCATGAGACCTAGAGTAAACAAAACTGACAGCAGGCTTGATCGAGGACAAAAACAGTCAGGGCATTTTTACTATAGAAATTGACTCGAATGTTAAAGGAGGCAGTGTCAGGGATACTGTCAGAAAAAGAAATTTCAGAATTGTATGGAGCATTTGATCAGATAGGAAATATCATAATTATTAGAATACCAGATTCTCTAAGCGCTAAGAAGAAGACAATAGGAGAAACTCTTTTACAAAAAGTGAAAACTGCAAAATCTATTTTTTATCAATCCTCTCCAGTCGAAGGTGATTTTAGAATACGAAATCTGGAGTTACTTGCTGGCGAAGACAATACAGAAACAGAATACAAAGAGCATGGATGTAGATTTAGAGTTGATGTGCAAAAGGCATTCTTTTCTCCCAGACTTTCTACTGAAAGAGAACGAATTGCAAATATGATCAACGATGGAGAAATTGTAATCAACATGTTTGGTGGGGTTGGTATGTTTTCTATTATTGCCGCTAAAAAAAAGAAATGCACTGTTTACAACATTGACATAAATCCATATGCTATAGAACTTTGTAAGAAAAGCATTAGTCTAAACAAGTTGAAAGGACAAGTTGAAACCATTATTGGAGATGCATCAGAGATAATTGAAGAAATGTTAGTAGACAAGGGTGACAGAACTCTTATGCTTCTTCCTGAAAAGTCAGATAAGTTTCTTGATTCAGCTATTAAAGCAACAAAAAGAGATGGAATAATTCATTATTATTCGCATCAACATGCAAATAAAAGACAGGATGCCGTAGAACTATCAAAACAGCATTTCTTGCAAGTTACTCCTGTAAAATCTGAAGTTATAGGGGGAAGAATGGTAAGACCTGTAGGACCTCATTATTATCAAACCGTTGTTGACGTTAAAATTCTAAAATAATTTTATTTTTATGAATAAAATTATGTTCATATCCAACATCGACATTGCGTTCATTTTTTGTCGTCTGATACAGTAGATGATGAAGATGGCTTGGATGTTGCCATGTTGTATCCAATCCATGATATGACTCCCAGTATTCCGCCCACTGCCATAAGTACTGAAAGTTGTAGGACTATTGGACTCCATTCGGAAAGCATCAGAAGATAAGCATAAACAACAAATCCGATAATGCATAAAACAAAGATCGTTATACCCACGTTTCGTTGTCTAGTCATAGCGCTAAAGTCTTTTTTGGAGTAATTTAATTTGATCTAGTAGAAGAATTCAATTGCCATCAAGTACGCATCTTCACCATCACGATAGTATGACTTTATTCTTTGTTTTATAATAAATCCAATTTTTTCATAAAGCCTGACCGCTTCATTATTGCTACAACGAACTTCCAAATATAGCTCGTCTGCTTTTTTTATCTTAGTACCAGCAATTGCTTCTTCAATTAGAGCTCTTCCAATTCCCTTTTTTCGTTGTTCTTCTAATACAGCAACGGAAACTACGTGACCTTTTTTCACAAAGCCTAGTTTTTTGAAATTAGAAAATCCATATTCTGTTTTGCACATAATATATCCAACTATTCTACCATTAATCTCTGCAACAAGAAATGATTCTGGAAGTTCCGCAAGTAAACTTTCATAAAAATAATCAGAATAATGTTCAGGTAATGTTTTCATGTTAATTTCCATTACTGGAATTAGATCGCTAGGATCACATCTTCTAATAACACAATCTCCAATTTCTCTTAGTGCTACTTGCAATTCTAAATTATCTGCATATATCAATTATTTAACTTTAAGCAAGTAAAAGAATTAATTCATAGAAAAAGAAGTCATATTCATTGAGTGAACCTACACAAGAGGAAGTGATATCCATTGTTTCTTCAGTATTTGAGATAAAAAGTGTAAATCAGAATATAGATGCACTTCAATTTGAGATAGAGCAAGAAGGGTTCAAATCAAAATTTGTAAAACTTGCCCAACGTTTAGAATCAAAGAATCTAGTTGGAAGACTTGAGAAGTTTGAGAACAGGATATTTCTTTTAGTAGGAATCTTTCACCCACCCAAGTTAAGACGTGCTTGGTTACCAAGAGTACTTTTTGCTGCAACTATAGCAATGGTAATGGTTGATGGTTACTATAGAACAATTGAAGCAAATTCTATAGTTGACATAGGAAATCCATTAGAAATCGCCTTACTTTATACGGTTTCGTTAATTGGAATATTAGGAATACATGAACTAGGTCACATAATCGCCTCAAAATGGCATAAACTCAAAACAAGTTGGCCATACTTTATTCCTGGCATACCAGTGGTTGGGGTTCCTACTTTTGGTGCTCTTATCATGTCACGTAGTTTTACAATAAATAGAGACATATTGTTCGATATTGGAATTGCAGGGCCAATTGCAGGATTAATTGTAGCAGTTATTGTTTCAACATATGGTGCATATCTTTCTCCAATGATATCTGAGGAAGAGGCTCAACCACTTTTTTCCAAATCAGAACTTGTTGAAATACATCCTAGTATAATCATGAGTGGAACACTCGTTATAGCAGGAAAAGCAGTTGAAGGAATGGACGTAATCATGTCACCTGTTTTGTATGCTGCGTGGCTTGGATTTCTTATAACATTTTTGAATCTTCTTCCAGCATGGCAGCTTGATGGTGGACATATAGCCCGTGCAACTCTTGGAAGAAAATGGCATAAAATTACAACATACGCAGGAATTGGAACGCTGGCGATTTTAGGATACTGGATAATGGCGCTTTTTGTACTTTCATTTAGTATGAGAAGTCCTGATGTGAGACCGCTTGATGATATTTCGCCACTTTCTAATAAACGAAAAAAATTATTTGGATTAGTAATTGGTCTTGCTGTTGTCTGTGCGCCGCTTCCGTTTTCAATTCTACCTTAACAAAATGTGTGTTCCATCTGAAACTACAGCAACTTTTTGTCGTATGCCTTGTGTCTTTAAGATATAATCCATAGCATCTTTTATACCACTAAAGGCTATCATCCCTAGTTTTTCTTTTGTATAGAACTCTGGCAGAATCGAAACTATTCCTATCTGAAATTTTTTTGCAGTTTCAGTTAAAAACAAAAGATCTTCCATTCCGTCTACATATTTTGCAGGGTTTTTCAGCCTATCCAAATTCATCCTTCCTTCCATATATTGTTGAATTGCATCTGAACCTATGCCTCTTCCACATTCTGCTAAGAGAATTGCGAGTCCCTCTTCTTTGATCGCCTCAGAACAATTCCAAAGTGAAGTAAGTGATTTGCCAAGAGTTTCACTACCACTTTCCTTACCAGGGCTAATTATCATAGTTCTATGTTTTCCTACTTCGTTTATGGCAATAGGCACAAATGATTTTGATATTGATGATGTGGAGGATGGATGGCCTGTTGCCAAGTTTACTATTCCTGTTGAATTACCTACTATTTCTATTGCCGATATCTCAAATGCGTCAGTAAATTTCTGCGCTATCGCAAAATTTGCAAGTTCTTCTCCTGGTGCTGGAAAATTTCCTTTTCTTTTTTCGTATGCTGCAAGCATGTGTTCTTTTCCATATCTTCTAATCAGTTTTGTAGAGATAGTGTTAAATCCAAATAATCCATCAAATTCCATTTCTCCTACAAAGATTAGATTAGAATTTGAAAGTTGGACATCACTAAATTCTGTGATTGCCAAACTAGGATCCGTGAAAATACTCTTCATCAGATACACATTAAGTTTATCAACTAGGAGCCTAGGCTTTGGAATTGATTTTTGATTGCACATATCAAATAAAAGTGAAATTACCTTTTGTACTGTTTTTGAATGATCTAGTATAACAAGTTCTGTTGGTTTTGAAAGATCAATTTGTTCTAATTTTGATGTGATTTCAGGATCTGTCAGGATAGTCCCTTTAGAGTCTATTTTTTTGTCAAGGTTTTCTGCTCTTATGTCTAATACAACATCAGTTGATCCATAGTTGAGCCAAATTTCTGGCATAAGACTACGGATAGGACAGTTAAAATAAATCTGATATAGTTAATTTTGCTGTGGAGTTTGTCAAAGAATTTGCAACGTTTTTGTACCAAAATGACGCAATAAAGTTTGGAAATTTCAAGCTTTCAAGTGGCAAAGATAGCCCTTACTACATAGATTTACGATTAGTTCCAAGCTTCCCACACCAGTTTAGAAAGATGATAAAGACACTTCAAAATACAATATCAGAAAAGATTGGATTTGAGAATTTTGATTGTATTGCCTCAGTTCCTACATCGGGACTCGTAATAGCATCTGCGCTTGCCATTGAGATTGTAAAACCTCTCATATACATCAGACAGAAACCAAAGGAATATGGAACTGAAAATGTCATAGAAGGCAAGATAGCAAAAGGAACAACTGTCTTGCTTGTGGATGATGTTGCAACAACTGGTCTTTCTCTAATAAATGCTATAAGACCACTAAAAAATGCCGGTTTGGTTGTAACGGATGCGTTTACAATAATAAACAGATTTGAGGGAGCGCGAGAAGCGTTAGCAACAGAGAATGTTAGATTGTATGAAATTACTGACATTATGACATTAGCAACTTTACTGCATAAAGAAAACTTGGTTGATGATCAGACTTTGGAACGTGTTAAAAAACAAATAGGTCTAATCTGAAGCATAAAAAATGCTTACAGATTTAGCTTTCGTAGATCATTAGTTCTTTTTCTTCAAGCAGAGTGTGCAAGTTGTGTACTGCTCGATATACTTCAGATTCTTTTTTTGCACCAGTACATACAAGTTTTCCTGAAGCAAAAAGCAGAATCACTGTCTTTGGATCAAGCATCCTGTGAATCAGACCAGGAAATTGCTCTGGTTCATACATACTTCTTGGAAGGGTTCTTGCAGCCTGTTCCAAGTGGATTTTTCCTCCAAGGCTTGCAGATGCAACAATGTTTTGTATAACAATAACTGCATCTTTTTTGATTTTTATACCGCCTTTTCGGAGTTTTTGCACCACACTTCTTACTGCTTTAATAGCTTGTTCTTCGGATTTGGCTCCGGTACAAACCATTTTGCCAGAACTAAAAATCAGTGTAGCAGTCTTTGGAGATTTTAGTCTGAAGACTAATCCTGGAAATTGATCTGGGTGATACTCAACATCGGGAAAGGTCTGTGTAATGACATTGAGGTCAATTTTTTGATCAACAGACGCCGAAGCTACAACATTTTCTATACTGACTATTGGTTTTGTTTGAGGCATATTTGGTTCCTTATATATGGGCTTTATATATACTCTATAACGTTTTAATGCGATATGGTTTATGTCAAATAATTTATTCATGAAAAAACTGCAATAGGCAGCTCAGACAAATGCCTTTACATCACGTTTCAGATATAACTCTGATTCTTCATTGCGGCCCAGTAAAAATCAGTGATTGCTTATTTTAAAACTAATGGCATGGAAAGCCAGCTGCATGCCTCATATCATGAGTTAATTCGTGAAGATATAGGGCATCAAAAGCTTCTTGGCCCAAAACTATGCTAAATATGTGTCCTTGATCAAAACCTATCGCAAAAATTCCCATACCTGCAATTACAACAAGTATTGCAGCAGCAAACAAAGGAATGTTCATTTTGTGTGTTGTAATTAAACTTGTATTGACCAATGATTTTGTGATAAAAACTCGTTATATAAGGTTTAATCAACACCTGATCGCATTAAAATCGGGGTCACAATTTTGATTAAAAATTTCAATCTTGTTTTGTAAACTCAAACAGGTGGCATATTCTATTGAACCTGATTCAAGATCTTTGAGATCAAATTCAATTTCGACTCTTTTTGGATAACATATGTTTGAAACCTGAAAAAACACCAGTCTAAATATGATTATCAGACCCAAAGATACCGATATTATAGCTGATTTTTTCATTAAATCCAATTTATTTCATAAATTAAAAAGATGGGCCCAAAGGG
>DATIAR010000062.1:0-2473 GCA_035457865.1 Nitrosopumilaceae archaeon | reverse complement strand
TATCAAGGATAATGAGTATTTATGTATTAATAAAAGAAAAGTTGACTCCAAGTTCTAGTATTTTGGCATCAGTCTTAGCCTTGTCTTTGCAGAAAGAGCAATTATTGATATAATTGCAACTGCAAGTACCAAAGCTGCTATTGCACCAAACTCTGGGACTATATGTGTACCAATTATCTCAATATCAGAGTCTCCTTCTAAGAAGTTTATTGTAAGAGTTCTTGAACTTGTTGTTGCTGTCTGTGATGCATCCACTTCTGCTCCATCTATTAGAATTATGAAGGTATCATCTTCTCCGCCAGTTGTTTTTGCGTCTATTAATGCTCTTGGAATCTTTAGTGTGATTGTACCGTCGCTTGCAGATTCGATATTTATGATCAAAGCAAGACCTTCAAAATCAATTATCATATCCTTCACTGTACCGCCTCTTATGTTGTATTCCACATCAAAAGTTCCCTCATTTCCAGCATTCACCTCAAAGATCTCCATGGCAGCTATTGAAGTTGCACTTGCAAACTCAAAATTTGTTTCAGTAACAACATTTGGAGGTCCATACTGAACTTTCACTGTATATGTTCCATCTTTTTTCCACAACGCACCGCTGGCTTTAGCACTTGTTGTGTATTTTCCATCTTGGGCAACATCTATTTGAGCTACCTGAACTATATTCCGATTAGGATCTAAAATCTGAATCGTTAAAGGCGTGCCCTCTACAATAGCTTTGACTGAACCTGAAATTACAATCATGTCTCCATCTTTATATGATAATTTATCGGTAGAAGCAGTGATAAGAGGTTCTGCGACCTGTGCAAAACTTGGAATTGTACTTGATAATAAAATAGAAATTGTAATAACTAATAAAAAAAGGTGCATGAAAAAAACAGATCTTAAGTCGTATATTTCCTTTACTATAAAATGATACAAAAAAATGAAAAAGGTTGAAAGTTCTAGTATTTTGGCATCAGTCTTAGCCTTGTCTTTGCAGAAAGAGCAATTATTGATATAATTGCAACTGCAAGTACCAAAGCTGCTATTGCACCAAACTCTGGAACCACGAATGTACCAATGATCTCTATCTCGTCAACTCCACTTTCGAATTGAATTGTTACAGACCTTGTATCATCAGTTTTTGATTCACTGTATATGTCCTCTTCTTCGCCATTTACTAAGACAAAGAACCTGCTATCGTTATTTCCTGATTTTGAATCTAGTACTGATCTTGGTATGTCTAGAGTGATATCTCCATCACTGTCGGCATCAATTCGTACTATCAGAGATTTGGAATTCATATCAATCATTCCACTTTTAACGATGGCACCGGTGACACTATATGGTATGCAGTATGTCTCTATGCCTGCTTTGACAGCAAGTTCTGATTCTCCACAAACCCCTCCTGTGAAAATCTCCACTTGAACTTCGTTCGATCTACCAATTGTTCCATATTGAACTGAGATTGTATAGACTCCACTTTTTGTCCATAATGGGCTTGCAGTACTCAGAGTAGTTTCAAAATCACCATTGTCATCAACAGTGATTTGATCAACTTTTACAATATTTCCTGTAGGACCAACTACTTTTAGTGTGAGATCAAAGTTGGGGTTTGGATCCTTTACATGACCGCCAACTTGAATCATGTTTGGTTGGTTGTAAACCGCCTTATCTGTCCACACCGAAACAGGTATCAATTGTGCATCATCTTCTCTACCAAAACAATCTGGACACGGCAGTTCATCAGCTGCAAAAGCTGGAATGGCTCCCATAACTGCTGCTGTAGCAAGAATAGCGATCAGCGCATATTCTTTATGAGTACTCATATTGCTTCGAATAAAGATGAAACACTATTTATGTATATTTAAAAAGGATTTAGTGAAGTCTACGACTGCTTTTATCCTGTTACTTTTCAATTGATCGCGACTAGGTAAATTACGAACGCGTTGTTTTCTAATTTTACTTATCATCGCATTTGTTTCATAATCTATTAGCGTAATTATTTCTCTTACAGATTCATATCACGCCTCTTAGATGATCAAAAATTACTCAGAATATGAAATAGATGATTAGTTTTTTGGAAAAAACCAAACAAAGCAAAATCTGACTATTTCTACATGAGGTTCTACCAAAAATATCATAATCGTGTTCTTTATAGACAATAGAATCCCAACTAAAACATTATTTATAAAGAAACTTCTTAAAAGTTAGATCAGCAAAAATTTACAGAGTTTTAAAAAGAAAAAGTTGAAAGTTCTAGTATTTTGGCATCAGTCTTAGCCTTGTCTTTGCAGAAAGAGCAATTATTGATATAATTGCAACTGCAAGTACCAAAGCTGCTATTGCACCAAACTCTGGAACTATGAACGTACCAATGATCTCTATCTCTTCAGCTCCATCTTGGAAGTGAATTGTTAGAGTCCTGTCGTTAGATGTTGCTTCTTCTTCAAAGTCTACTTCTTCGCCATCTATGAGTACAAAGAAA
>DATIAR010000061.1:0-3817 GCA_035457865.1 Nitrosopumilaceae archaeon | reverse complement strand
TTTTCATCTCCAATTAAAATAATTAATTCAAAGAAAAGCTGGGATGGATACAGAGGAAGATTTGAAATAACCGAGGCAATCTTAGAGCAATAATGCTTGACATTTTAAAAACAGGCCTACGGGCTGCACTCAAAAAGATTGTAAATTCATCAGGAATAGATGAGGCACTGATAAAGGAACTTGCCAAGGATGTCCAAAGGGCACTTTTACAATCAGACGTAAATGTCAAACTTGTCTTTGAAATAACAAAAAACCTAGAACAGAGATCACTAAATGAAACTCCGCCTCCAGGACTTTCTCGAAAAGATCACATCGTAAAGATACTTTATGATGAGCTTGCAAGACTGCTTGGAGTAGAGGAAAAACAATTCTCGTTTCAACCAGGAAAGCTAAACAAGGTGCTTATGCTTGGAATTCAAGGAAGCGGAAAGACTACGATCACTGCTAAACTAGCCAAGTTTCTTACTAAACAAGGATACCGTGTTGCAGTAATTGGAGCTGATACCTACAGACCTGGTGCACTTACACAACTTAAAACAATGTGTGAAAAAGCAAATGTTGAAGTTTATGGTGAAGAAAACAACAAAGATTCTCCACAAATTGTCAAAAATGGTTTAAAACATTTTGAGAATTCCACTCTTGATATAATATTAATTGATACTGCTGGACGACACAAGGAAGAAAAGGATCTCTTAGAAGAAATGACACGGATAAGCAAGGTTGCCCAGCCAGATCTTGCATTACTAATAATTGACGGAACCATCGGGCAGCAATGTTACAATCAGGCAGAGGCATTTCATAAAACAGTACCTGTAGGAGGAATAATAATCACAAAGCTTGATAGCAGTGCAAAAGGAGGAGGTGCACTTGCTGCAGCAGCTGCCACTGGAGCTCAGATAATGTACATTGGAACCGGGGAAAGAATTGATGACCTTGAAAAATTCTCTCCTACTAGATTTGTAGGACGACTGCTTGGCATGGGAGATATCCAAGCTCTCCTGGACATGGCAAAGAGACTTGAAAGTGAGGGCGATGAAGAACGACTAAAACGCATTTCACATGGAAAGATGAACATGGAAGACTTTTACTACCAAATTGAAGAGGCTACAAGAGCAGGCGGCTTGCGTAGCATAATGGAAAACATGCCTGGATTTTCAGGAATGGTAAAAGAAGATCAATTAGATCAGCAAGAAGAACGCATGAAGAAATGGAGATTCATAATCCAATCTATGACAAAACAGGAAAAAGCAGATCCAGACTTGCTAAACGCATCTAGGATAAAACGAATAGCAAGGGGTTGCGGTTGGTCAGAACACGACGTAAAGGAGCTTTTGAAAGCTTACAAAAATTCAAAGGACATGATGAAGGCTTCAAAAGGAAGACAGATGCAAGGACTGCTAAGAAAGATGGGTCTTGGTTAACCGTTTCTAAAATTAAGATCAGATATAATAAAACAAGATTTAGTAACGTTTTTTTGTATTTCTTTTGATTGGAGTCAAATGTTTTTTCCGCAAAAACTTGGATTAATTCATCCATGACTTGTAGGTTGATATTTAAGAGAAAAATTAGTAAAAATACATTGGAACAGGGTCTTAATAATTAATTTTTCTTCATTTTCTTAGAGAAGAAAGGTTTGCTTTTTCTAATACTTTCAAACAGACATTTTTCTGAACAATGAGTTAGCTCATCCTCTATTCCCTTTCCACAAACCTCACATTTACCCAAAAAGGGAGAACCTCCTAAATCCAAATTCTATGACATAACTCATTATCTAAAATTCCCCACCTGCGGAATCATCATCATTAAACCGCCATTTCTTATTTCTGTCATGATAATGCCTGTCCCACTGTGCATCCTCAGAAGTATCTCTGAGATCGAACTCATTTTCGTCATTTCTGTAGTTTTCCTCTTTTTCATTCTCTTTTGAATCCAAAATATCGTCATTTGCTATTTCACTTTAACATTTAACGCCCAAGTTGAATACCATTCTTGAGAATCAAAATTGGTTTTAAATAATATGATAAATTTCCAAATCATCGGAAGTGGAACCCAATTTGCCACAACTCCTCCTGTTCGCATGATTTGGAAATTCATCTGGGTTTCTTTCCTTACTTTAGAAGAATAGCATGGGAAAAAATCTAAGATGATTACAAAAGGCAGACCAGCAAGGTCTTTGATTTTTTACGTGGGTGATTTTGTTTAAAAGCTATTTAGTACTAGATAAATGCTACTCATAAAAGCTGAGTGGAGATAATATTTGATCATTTATTTTTAGTATTATTGGAATACAATTTGAAAAACTATGTACTTGATAGGATATACACAAATAACTGCGTCGCTTTCATCTATAGAAACATAGATACAAAAACTGTTTTTAGAATAAAGGAGGAGACAAATTGATTAAGGTCTCACAATTAAAATTATTTCTGGTTATCTCTGTTTTGATTCTAGGTATAATTAGTACCGGAGCAACCGTTTCTGCAGATAAAGGTGGAAATGGTTCTGAAAATAAAAACAAAAAATCAAATCATGATCTTGACAAAGATTCAGATGATAAAAAGGTAAAACAAAACAAGGAAGCCAAAGAAAAACAAAAGAAAGATAAAAAAGAAAAAGATGATGACGAAGGTGCTCATAGTAAGAAAGGAAAATCAGATGAAGCCAAGAAAGGAAAAAACATAGGCAAGAAAATAAAAATCTGTCACATCCCTCCTGGCAATCCAGATAACGCTCATACTATCAAAATTTCAAAGAAAGCTCTTGCCAAACATCTAGCTCATGGAGATCACACAGGTAGATGCACTGGCAACGAAAACGGAGGAGGAACCGGCGGCACAAATGACACTTCACTCAAAGTATCAAACGTCTCATCAACAACTGCTAATGGCGCTTATACTACTGGTGCTACAATTGCAGTTACTGTAACTTTTAGCCAAGCTGTCACTGTCACAGGAACACCACAACTCTTACTTGAAACAGGTGCAACTGACAGGCAAGCAAATTATGTTAGTGGTTCAGGCACCACCGCCTTGACATTCAATTATGTAGTTCAAGCAGGCGATGCATCAAGTGATCTTGACTATGTTTCTACATCTTCATTGACTTTGAATGGAGGAACAATCAAGAATAAAGTAACTAACACTATCAATGCGATTCTTACATTGCCCGCACCTGGAGCAACAGGCTCACTTGGCGCAAACAAGAACATCATAATTGGCACAATTTCACCAACGGTAACAAATGTTTCGTCAACAACTGCCAATGGATCATACAATGCAGGAAATACGATATCAGTTACTGTAACATTTAGTGAAGTAGTTGATGTCACAGGAACACCACAACTCTTGCTCGAAACAGGTGCAACTGACAGGCAAGCAAATTACGCAAGCGGTTCAGGTACTAGTACACTTACATTCAATTATGTAGTTCAGACAGGTGACACATCAAGTGATCTCGATTATGTTTCTACAAACTCGCTCTCCTTAAACGGAGGAACAATCAAGGATGGCGCACTCAACAATGCTATTCTTACTCTTCCATCACCTGGAGCAACAGGCTCACTTGGCGCAAACAAGAACATCATAATTGATACTGTCTCACCAACAGTATCAAATGTTTCATCAACAACTGCTAATGGCGCTTATACTACTGGTGCTACAATTGCAGTTACTGTAACTTTTAGCCAAGCTGTCACTGTCACAGGAACACCACAACTCTTACTTGAAACAGGTGCAACTGACAGACAAGCAAATTATGTTAGTGGTTCAGGCACCACCGCCTTGACATTCAATTATGTAGTTCAAGCAGGCGATGCATC
>DATIAR010000060.1:0-2260 GCA_035457865.1 Nitrosopumilaceae archaeon | reverse complement strand
TTAATAGTTTGCTCAGTTTGCAAACGTTTCTTCAAATGCTTTGATAGATTCTCTAATCTTTGTTTTCTTTGGAGGGTTTTTGAAAGCATATGCAGATATGATATCAGATTTTGAAAGGTCATTTTTAGAAATTGCAAACTTTGCAGCTCGTATGGAATCCAGTATGACATTACAGCCATTTGAGCTGTCGTTTGTTCGAAGTGAAAGATCCATTTCTATCGGAGCGCCAAGAAAGCCTTTTGCCTCCATCCAGTAATAACTGACTCTGGAATTTCCAAGCTGCTCTGCGTATTCTGTAGTGCCTGCTGTTGATCTAAATGGATATGGCACCTCCACTGATATGGATTCGGTCTTTATTTTTCGCTTTTTCTCTCGAAGCTGTTCTGCCATTGTATTTTGTGTGTCTGCGTTCCCTCCAACATCTAGCTGATACGCCTTGTGTATTGTTATTCCTCGGTTTACTATAAATTCCATCATTCCTCGGTGAAAGGCCGTTCCACCAAACTGACTCATCAAGTCGTCTCCAAGAATCATCAAACCTTTTGATTCAAATGATGATCTTAGCTGTGGAGTGATAGTTTTTGATGATGTTGCGTTAAGAAAAGAACAGCCAGCCTCTAGCGCTGCCTTGGCATAGCTCTCACTGCTTTTGTCCATGCCAGAGGAGATCAAGTTTACAAGAAAATCTGGTTTTATTTTCTTTAACGAATCAACAAATTCATTATATTTCACAGATTTTACCTGACCGCTTGGTACGTTTATTGGATCATCTACAACTCCTGCTTGCACTAACAGATCAGAATTTATTTCATAATCTGTTATGATGTCCTTGATCTTTTTTCCGACCTTTGAAGAATCTACATCATAAACTCCGCTAATAGATACGTCATTTATTGTAAAACCTGCAAGTTTTGGATGCCATAGACCTTCAGTTGAATTTTTGTAAAACTCTAATCCTTTGATTAACGTCTTTGTAACATTTCCAACTCCTGATATTGCAACATTGATCTTTGACATCTGATTTTTTTCTTGCCGGTGATCATTTAACTCTTTTCTAGGTGATTTGATTAGCTCAAACTAAGATGAAAAATCCTAGATTTACCAACCGATTTATTGCATTTAGCTAAAATTCCACTATTCAAAAATTTATATGCCATCCAGCGACAAAATCATTCGTACGTTGAGTAAGACTAGTCTTAGAGAATCTAGAGGCGATAATTTACCAAAACCAAAGATCAATTGGGGCAGGCTAGAGGAAGCTGACAAGTTTGCAGAAACCGTGAAACTTTTTCGACGCGGCTTGATAAGCTCTGATGATTTTAGGCGATTTCGATTACAACACGGTGCATATGGAAGTAGAATGACTGACAACTATTCCATGGTTAGAATAAAGATTCCAGCTGGCGAAATTTATCCAGAACAACTAGAACGTATTGCACAGCTAAGTGAATCGTTTTCTATTGGAAGCGCACATGTTTCCACACGACAAAACTTTCAGTTGCACTGGGTTATCTTGGAAGACGTATCTGAAATAATGCGAGGACTTGCCGAAGTGGGTCTGACATCAAGGGAAGCATGTGGCAACACAGTAAGGACTGTCATGTGCAGCCCTCTTGCAGGTGTATGTCCAGATGAGATCTTTGATCCAACTCCATATGCACTTGGAGTATCAAAGTTTCTCATAAGAAATCCGCTGAATCAAGCTCTTCCAAGAAAATTCAAGATTAACTTTACTTGCTGTGAAAAACACGGGATGGCAAGAATTGCTGACATTGGTCTTATTCCACAAAAGATAGAAAAGGATGGAAAAACTCTGCATGGTTTCAAAGTATTTTTGGGTGGAGGACTGGGAGCACAATCATTTGTTGGACATCAATTCGAAGACTTTACGCAAGAAGACGATCTTCTGTATACAGTAATTTCTGTCATCAGGATATTTGACAGGCTAGGCAATCGAGAGAACATGGCAAGAAACAGGATGAGATATCTAGTCAACGAGATGGGATGGGAAAAATTCCAAAACCTAGTGCTAAAAGAAAGAGCGATTGTGAAAGCAACCCAGTCTGTCATAGTAAAACTTGAGATAGACAAGACTCCCGAATCCTTGCAAAAAATAATTATCAGCTCAGAAACTCCTTCTGTTCCTGATGGCTTTGCAAGATGGAAGAAAGGAAACGTCGTAAAACAAAAACAAAATGGGTACAGCGCAGTCTTTCTTACTTTGGAATCAGGTGATGTTACTGCAAACCAGCTCAGAGCT